>NZ_NDIO01000118.1:0-5358 GCF_002241085.1 Vibrio sp. V03_P4A6T147 | reverse complement strand
AGTTAGGGGTAGGGAACAAATAACTCGTCTAATGTAACAAAATCTTATGAAACGATGATTTCAATGAATATCAATTTGTGATGTTACGCGTTAACTCACCGGCATTCTGTCGACAAGATCTCATCATTGATTGGCTTTTAATCAGAGAGATAGTCACTTCTTATTCGGAATTATCCATTCCCTTATCAGCTTTTGATATAAAAAATGAAATTTTAGAATTTCAGGTAATATGAAGAGCCCGCCATAATGCATCCATGAATTAAGTTATGGATAACAACAATGAGTACGACGGAAACCATTTCTCAGTTGCCAATCAAAGGGCCGCGCTTAGTTGCGGTCAACAATGATGCTTTGGCAAGTAGCGCTCCATCGTACGTCAAAAGCCAATTGACCTGCGGTGAAGTGGCTTTGATTGGTGCAGGGCCGGGCGACCCAGAACTGCTGACGCTCAAAGCGCTGAGCTTTCTACAACAAGCCGACGTGGTGTTGTACGACTACCTAGTGTCTGATGAAATTATGGCGCTGGTGCCGAGCGATACCATCTTAGTCTGCGTGGGTAAGCGCGCTGGACACCACAGTGTTCCTCAAGAAAAAACCAATCAATTGCTGATCGATTTTGCGCAGCAAGGTTACAAAGTCGTGCGCATTAAAGGCGGCGATCCGTTTATGTTTGGCCGCGGTGGTGAAGAGTTGGAAGTGCTGTTTGATGCGGGAGTGAAATTTCAGGTGATCCCCGGTATTACAGCGGCGGCAGGCGCAACGGCCTATGCGGGTATTCCACTGACTCATCGTGATTATGCGCAATCCGCTCTGTTTGTCACCGGTCACCTTAAAGCGGAAAACGATGACATGGATTGGTCAACACTGGCACGTGGTAATCAAACCTTAGTCATTTACATGGGCTTGATGAAGTCGAGTTATATCCAGCAGCAGTTGATTGAACATGGACGCCAAGCCAACACACCAATCGCGATTATTGAACGCGGTACTCAGCGTTCGCAAAAAGTCTTCAAAGGGCAGCTCAGTGACTTATCACAACTGGCGGTGCAGGCACAGGCTCCGGCCTTGATTGTGGTGGGCGAAGTGGTGGCGCTGTCGGAAAAACTGCATTGGTTTGGTGAACAACCCGCGCAGCAAAACCAAGTGAATTACGCCTGATTGCAAGGCAAGTCAGTTATTTCCAACTCAATACTCAAACCAATTTCTCATTGTACAAGGCTCGCAATGCGAGCGAAAAGGAAGCATGCAGATGGATCAACAACGCTTAACCCATTTACAACAGCTCGAAGCCGAAAGTATTCATATTTTACGTGAAGTGGCCGCTGAATTTGATAACCCAGTAATGATGTATTCGATTGGTAAAGACTCTTCGGTGATGCTGCATTTAGCGCGCAAGGCTTTTTATCCGGGGAAAATTCCCTTCCCACTGCTGCATGTGGACACCGATTGGAAATTTCGTGAAATGATCGAATTTCGTGATCGTATGGCGCACAAGTATGGTTTTGAGCTTTTGGTACACAAAAACCCAGAAGGGATCGCGATGGGGATCAGCCCTTTTGAGCATGGATCTTCAAAGCATACTGACATCATGAAAACCCAAGGTTTAAAACAAGCGTTGAACCAATATGGTTTTGATGCTGCTTTTGGTGGTGCGCGTCGTGATGAAGAGAAATCACGCGCGAAAGAGCGTGTTTATTCTTTTCGTGACAAGAACCACACGTGGGATCCGAAGAACCAGCGTCCGGAGCTATGGAAAACCTACAACGGCCAAATCAATAAAGGTGAGAGCATTCGTGTTTTCCCATTGTCGAACTGGACTGAATTGGATATTTGGCAATACATCTATTTGGAAAATATCGAGATCGTACCGCTGTATTTATCGGACATTCGCCCAGTTGTCGAACGCGATGGGATGCTGATCATGGTTGATGATGAGCGGATGAAGCTGCAACCTGGAGAAGAAGTTCAGCACAAGAGTGTGCGTTTTCGCACGTTAGGTTGTTATCCACTTACTGGCGCAATTGAATCAGAGGCCAATACGCTAACGGGCATCATTGAAGAGATGCTGGTGGCCACTTCCAGTGAACGACAAGGCCGCGCGATCGACCACGATCAATCAGGATCGATGGAATTGAAAAAACGCCAAGGTTATTTCTAAGCCTCTAAGGAAAGATTATGAATAGTGCAGTTCAGGCTCAGCTTTCTGAGATCGGTATTGAAGCTTATCTCACGCAACACCAGCACAAATCGTTACTGAGATTTCTGACTTGTGGCTCAGTTGATGATGGAAAAAGTACCTTGATTGGTCGTTTGCTTCATGACACAAAACAGATTTATGAAGATCAACTGGCCGCCGTCCATTCCGATAGCCAGCGTGTTGGCACGACGGGCGAGCGCCCTGATTTAGCTCTGTTAGTTGATGGCCTGCAAGCGGAACGTGAGCAAGGGATCACCATTGACGTGGCGTATCGCTATTTCTCTACTCAAAAGCGCAAATTCATCATTGCCGATACTCCGGGGCATGAGCAGTACACGCGCAATATGGCGACGGGCGCATCCACTTGCGATCTCGCGGTGATTTTGATCGATGCCCGTAAAGGCATTTTGGATCAAACGCGTCGCCACTCATTCATTGCCAATCTGTTAGGTTTGAAGCATTTTGTGGTGGCGGTGAATAAGATGGATCTGGTCGATTACTCACAAGATCGTTTTGAGCAGATCCGTCAAGACTACGTGGAATTTTCAAAGCATCTGCAAGGTGATACTGATATTCAGATCATCCCGCTTTCTGCTCTGGAAGGGGACAACGTGGTCGAAGCAAGCCAACATATGCGTTGGTATCAAGGCCCATCACTGCTGGAGCTGCTTGAAACGGTGGACGTAGATCAGCAAAAAGGAGCCGGTGAGTTTCGTTTTCCAGTGCAGTATGTGAACCGACCGAATCTCGATTTTCGCGGTTTTGCTGGCACGATTGCAGCGGGCAGCATCAGCGTTGGAGATGCAATCACTACACTTCCGTCCGGAAAAACATCCACCGTGGCACGTATTGTTACTTTCGATGGAGATTTGCCGCAAGCGCAAGCAGGCCAAGCGGTGACGTTAACGCTCAGCGATGAAATTGACATCAGCCGTGGTGATCTTATTGTGCTGCAAGGAGCGCAGGTTGAATCAACTAACCATCTATTAGCCGATGTGGTCTGGATGACAGAACAACCACTCAAAGCCGGGCGTGAATACAACATCAAAATTGCGGGTAAGAAAACCGTCGGTCAGTTGCAAGCGGTGCGTCACCAGTACGATATTAATAATTTATCGACTTATCACAGTGAAGAGTTGCCGCTCAATGGCATTGGCTTGTGTGAATGGTCGCTAACAGAGTCGATCGCGCTGGATAAATACTTAGACAGTGCCAATACTGGTGGATTTATCATCATCGATCGCCTGACGAATGTGACGGTGGGGGCGGGTTTAGTTCGAGATAGTTTGCAAAACATCGCTCATGCTCAAAGCGCCCACTCTGCATTTGAAGTGGAATTGAATGCCTTGATCCGCAAGCACTTTCCACACTGGGAAGCCAAAGATCTTCGTCAGTTACTCAAGGCTTAACTGTGGTGATTCGCTGGGAGGGATTGCCGCTTACAGCGTCCCTCTATTGGCTAGTTTGAGGCAACAAAGGATTGAGTAATGAGTACGAATTTGGCCAATAAAGATGAAAATGTTGTCTGGCATCAGCATACGGTGGATAAGTCGTTCCGCGCCAACTTAAAACAACAACAGCCAGCAGTATTGTGGTTTACGGGGCTGTCAGGGGCGGGAAAATCAACTATTGCTGGTGCGTTGGAACAGCGTTTAGCTCAACTCGGGTATCACACCTATTTACTCGATGGGGATAATGTACGCCACGGCTTGTGCAGCGACCTTGGGTTCTCAGAGCAAGATCGGCGAGAAAATATTCGCCGTATTGGTGAACTCGCGAAGCTGATGGCCGATGCTGGGTTAATCGTGTTATCAGCATTCATTTCACCGCATCGCGCTGAGCGTCAATTAGTGCGCGATATGCTGCCACAAGGTGAATTCATCGAAGTGTTTGTCAATACCAAGTTGGACGTGTGCGAGCAGCGCGACCCGAAGGGGCTGTATAAAAAAGCGCGCGCTGGTGAAATCAGTAATTTTACGGGTATTGACTCTGAGTATGAGTCGCCGCAAAACCCTGAGATCGATCTTGCGGCTGGCGAAAAAAGCATTGATGAGCTGGTGGAAATTTGCCTAACAGCGCTGCAAGTACGAGCGATTATCGCCTAATGTAGAAGAGGGCTCATCAGCTTGAGCCCTTTATTTTTGAGGCTAGACGGCGTGATGAAAAGAGCTGCTGGCAACTTCGGTGTGGACAGTGAATTTCTGGCTAAGCACCGCCAACATTTGATCGTAGTATTGCATATTCGGTTTATTACCCAGTAGCTTACACAGCTCATTGCCAGTGGGACTGAAACGGTAATAGAGCAGCCTTACCCCTTTACTCATCGATTGCAGTGACAGATTCTTGCCTTGATAGGTCAACAGCAGTGCCGGTTCAAGTTCAATTTCTCCAGATTCCAGTTCAGTGGCATGCAGTAAGCCAAGCTCGATCAGTACCAACAGGCTCGAATAGGGTAATTGGAAACTACCCATATTGATGACAAATGTGTTGATGCGTTTTCCTAAACTAAAAATACCGTTAGTAGCACGAATGCCGACCAACAGCTTGCGGCTGTTATCGCTGCCAAAACAGCAGGCTAACGCTGAGGCTTTTTGGAGTATCTGCGCCTCTTTCGGTGTCATGTCTTGTAATACTTGCAGTGCTTTCATTGAGGTTGAACCGGGGTTGGTCACCTCGCGTTTGAGCACTTGCGCCCAAAGTCGCTGCATCGAAGAGTTGTGGATGTCTTGCGCCATATCGAAAAAACGGTGTAACCAATCTTGATCAGGCTCTCCCGCGGTCTCATTTTTACAAGAGACATGCGCCAGTTTGACGATCTGCTCTAGGTTTTTTTGTCGCTGCTCTTTACGTTGCTGTTCTCTAAATAAGGCGCGATCAAGCGAGGTTTTTTCTGGCGGATCCGTTTGTAGCAGCGCATCTAAGCCGTGATATTGAGCAATATTCAAAATGCGACTACCACTGTCTTTGATATAGCTCGATTTTTTTTCGTGGCTTTGACCTGAGTTGGCTTGATGTTCAATCACTACAGGGTTGTTGGTATCTGCCATTTTATGTCCGCTTCAATCACCCATTTCATTCATGGATTAAAATGTAACGTGAACGCATTTTCCATCTAGGAAAAACAGTCGTTCTAGATCATAAATATGCGCTATCCCTAATGA
>NZ_NDIO01000123.1:0-5392 GCF_002241085.1 Vibrio sp. V03_P4A6T147 | reverse complement strand
GAGATGAAGATTCGCTCAGTGGATACCACACAATATCTTAAGCGTTTGCGCGATAGAGATTTTGACATGCTTTCGTCGGCCTATGCGGCGAATCCTTACCCAAGTCCTAACTTGTTGATTATCTGGAATTCAAACTACATCGATTCAACGTACAATCGCGCCGGAGTGGCAGACCCAGTTGTCGACTTCCTCACTGAACAAATTGCCGCCAATCAAGAGCATCCAGAAAAATTATTGCCTTTAGGCCGAGCATTAGATCGCGTTCTACAATGGAATTTTTATCTGATCCCACAGTGGTATCTGAGCCAATATCGTATCGCAACTTGGGACAAATTCGAGCGCCCTAGCGTGATGCCAAAATATGATATTGGTCTTGATACTTGGTGGGTTTCGGAGCAGAAAGCGCAATTGCTACCAGAAAAACGCCGTTAAGAGGATGCAATGACTGCTTATATTTTCCGCAGATTGCTGCTCGTTGTGCCCACGCTGTGGGCGATTATTACCATTAATTTTTTTATCATCCAAATTGCCCCCGGAGGCCCAGTTGAGCAAGCGATTGCACAAATGGAAGGGCATGGTGACGGAATTATGGAGCGATTTACTGGAGGCGGCCAAGAGGTGGATATGTCGCTGTCGGCTAACACTGGAGGATATAAAGGTTCCCGAGGTTTAGACCCCGAGGTAGTCGAAGCGATAAAAAAACAGTTTGGTTTCGATAAGCCTCTTCATGTCCGTTATTTTGAAATGCTAAAAAATTACGCAACCTTTAATTTTGGTGACAGCTTATTCAAAGGAGGCAATGTTATTGATTTGATCACTGAGCGTTTACCCGTTTCGATCTCTTTAGGGCTGTGGAGTACGCTGATCATCTACCTTATCTCCATTCCTCTCGGAATTTTAAAAGCCATTCACCATGGCTCAAGGTTTGATGTATGGTCAAGCGCAGTGGTTATCATCGGTTACGCTATTCCGGGCTTCTTGTTTGCGATTATTTTGATCATTATTTTTGCCAGTGGAAATTATTTCAGCTGGTTCCCACTGCGTGGTTTAGTATCAAATAATTTTGCTGATCTGACTTGGTATCAACAAATTGGCGACTATTTTTGGCATTTGGCTTTGCCCATCTTTGCAATGGTGATCGGTGGGTTTGCCACTTTGAGTATGCTAACGAAAAACTCATTTCTTGATGAGATCAACAAACAGTATGTGGTGACGGCTCGAGCAAAAGGACTGGATGAAGGACGTATTCTTTATCAGCACGTTTTTCGTAATGCGATGCTGATTATTATTGCCGGTTTTCCGAGTGCTTTTATCAGCATATTTTTCACCGGTTCGATGCTGATTGAAGTGATGTTTTCACTGGAAGGTATAGGGCTACTTGGTTTTGAATCGACCATTCAACGGGATTATCCTGTAGTGTTTAGTTCTTTATACATCATGACGTTACTTGGATTAGTCCTCAGCATCATTTCCGATTTGACCTATATTTGGGTTGATCCTCGAATCGACTTTGAGGCTCGTTCATGATGGTAAAAAAAAGGCTGTCCAACCCATTAAACGTATTGCGCTGGCACGGTTTTAAGTCCAATCGGCGCGGTTTTTATTCACTATGGTTGTTTACGCTTTTATTTGTGGTGAGCCTATTTGCTGAGCTGATTGCAAATGATAAACCCCTTTTGGTTGAGTACGATCAGCAGTGGTTTTTCCCCACCTTTCAACAATATGCAGAAACTCGTTTTGGTGGTGAGTTTGAAACCGAAGCGGATTATACCGATCCTTACGTCATCGATCTGATTGAACAAAAAGGCTTTATTGTTTGGCCATTGATCCCATTTAGTTACGACACCATCAACTTTAATATCAATAATGCAGTGCCGTCAGCGCCAGATTCAGTGAACTGGCTTGGTACTGATGATAAAGGGCGCGATGTGCTGGCTCGTATTATTTACGGGTTTCGTATTTCGGTTTTGTTTGGCTTTGTATTAACACTCGTCTCGTCAGTGATAGGCGTTATCGTTGGTGCCACTCAAGGTTATTATGGCGGTTGGCTTGATTTACTTGGGCAACGTTTTATTGAAGTTTGGTCAGGGATGCCAACGCTTTTTCTGCTGATCATTTTATCGAGTTTCGTCGAACCGAATTTTTGGTGGTTGCTTGGTATTATGGTGCTTTTTAGTTGGATGAGTTTAGTGGGCGTGGTGAGAGCGGAGTTTTTACGCTGTCGTAATTTTGATTATGTGCGGGCTGCGCAAGCGATGGGGGTGAGTGATCGCCGCATTATGCTTCGCCACATGCTACCTAACGCGATGGTGGCTTCTTTAACCATGATGCCCTTTATTCTTTCAGGCTCAGTTACGACTTTAACATCCTTAGATTTTCTCGGTTTTGGCTTGCCAGTCGGCTCGCCCTCTTTGGGCGAATTATTGGCGCAAGGGAAAGCCAATTTACAAGCTCCATGGTTAGGTATTTCAGCATTTGTGGTGCTCTCGTTAATGCTGACATTATTGGTCTTTATCGGCGAAGCAGTACGCGATGCCTTTGACCCGCATTCGACAGGGAGAAGATGATGAGTAAAACCGTACTCTCTATCCAAAATCTTTCGGTCGGGTTTGGTCAAAAAGACAATGTTGAAGCTGTGATTAAAGCAGTGTCACTTTCTCTCTCCGCAGGAGAAACCTTAGCTCTGGTGGGGGAAAGTGGTTCTGGTAAATCAGTGACGGCGAATGCCATTTTGAAGTTGTTACCGAAAAGTGCTGCCCACTATTTGCAAGGGGAGATCTTTTTTGATGGTATCAATACGTTGAACTGTAGCGAGAGGCAATTAAGAGGTATACGAGGTGGGCGGATTGGTATGATTTTCCAAGAGCCAATGGTCTCACTCAACCCTCTGCACAAAGTTGGTAAACAGTTGATCGAAGTTGTGGAGATTCATCGAGGACTAAGAGGCAGCAAAGCACGTCAGTTGGCCATTGTATGGTTAGAAAAAGTGGGTATTCGATCGCCAGAAATTAAGATCAATGTTTATCCACATGAACTTTCTGGGGGAGAACGCCAGCGAGTCATGATTGCGATGGCTTTGATCAATGAGCCTGAATTACTGATTGCTGATGAGCCGACCACTGCGCTTGATGTTTCTGTTCAGGCGCAAATATTAGATCTACTTAAAAACCTGCAACAAGAACTGGGTATGGCCATGTTGTTCATTACTCATGATCTCAGTATTGTTAAGCGTATCGCTGATCGCGTTGCAGTGATGCAAAATGGGCAAGTGATCGAGGTGAATGATGCCAAAACGCTGTTCTCATCACCCTCTCACTCTTATACCAAAAAATTGATTGAATCCGATCCTAGAGGTTTGCCCGTTGACGTAAACCCTGACAACCCAATTCTAGTGCAGCTTCAGCATCTCAAAGTCTGGTTTCCCATCACTGGCGGCTTATTCAAGCGCACGGTCTCGCATATTAAAGCTGTCACCGACATGCAGTTTAAGCTTAAAAGAGGACATTCATTAGGAATTGTTGGCGAGAGCGGTTCGGGTAAATCGACCACTGGTATGGCGATACTAAAATTAGTTCATTCGGAAGGCTCGATTTGTTACGACAATAATGAGCTGCAAGGGTTAGATAGGAAAGCTATGTTACCTTATCGCAGCAAGATGCAAGTCGTTTTTCAAGATCCATTTTCAGCACTGAATCCGAGAATGTCGGTGGCGCAGATTATTGGGGAAGGGTTAGAGGTTCATAGCCGTTATGATCGACAAACTGTTGAACGAATGATTTGTGATGTGATGCGAGAAGTTGAGCTCGACCCAGCCACTCGCTACCGTTATCCCAATGAGTTTTCAGGTGGGCAACGACAACGTATCGCGATTGCTCGGGCATTGGTGCTTAAACCTGAGTTCATTTTACTTGATGAACCAACCTCTTCTTTAGATCGTACGATTCAAGCCCAAGTGTTGGATCTGCTTAAATCGCTGCAACAAAAATATGGGTTAACGTACTTGTTCATTAGCCATGATTTACATGTGGTGAAATCATTATGCCATTACACTATGGTGATGAAACAAGGTGAAGTCGTTGAGCAAGGGGAAACGCAACAGCTGTTTCTCAATCCTCAGCACCCTTATACCCAAGAGCTTATTTCCTTTTCTTATTAAACATCACGCTATGTCATACAGTTAAATAACCTGATGTTGTCGCTAGGAAAACAGTGAGTGAACCTTGAAAGTAGCAGTAAAGTTGGGGTGCTACGCGCATGTAAAGAATATCGCGATTAAATGGCCATCTTAATGGCTGGTACTATCGCTTCCGGCATGGCTAAAAAATAGCCTTGAAACATATCAATATCGAGTTTTTGCATTGCTTCGAGTTGCGCTTGGGTTTCGATGCCTTCTACAACGGTATTGGAACCATTCTGTTTCGCAAGGGTAATGCCATCCATAAGTGGGTCACAATCACCTTGCATATATTTGAGTAATAAGCTTCGATCAAATTTGATGATATCAGGCGTCACCAAATTAACCCGTTGTGGTGTTGAGGCTTGAGTACCAAAATCATCAATGGCAATTTTAAAACCATTTGCAGCCAGACTTTGCGTTGCGCATTGCAGCTTGCTTTCATTTTCTGAATCGATTTCAATCAATTCCATGACCAGTTGATTATGTTCTATATGCAGTTCTTTGAGGCGATCGCATAGCAATGCTTTGTTGATGTCGCTGATGGCAAACAATTCACCCGCGACAGGCAATAAGTTTAGAAATAATTGGCATTGACGATATTCGGAAAGGGCATAGTTTCGGATGTGGATAACTCGGCTGAGTCTTTCTACGTTAAGTTTGTCAATGGGATTAATAGTGTCGGAATGGAAAAAACAATCGGGGCGAATGGTCGTGCTGCCATTGGCGGTGATTCTCACTAGGGCTTCAACGCCCACAATGCGGTTATCCCGCGAGAATATCGGCTGGAAAACGCTTCGCAGCACAAGATGTTGGTAATGAGCAATAAACTGGCCATCGGAATCCAGAGACATGCATTTTGAAAACTGAGTTTTGTTAGTTAAAAGCATACAATTTTCGACATCCTAATCATTAATTTTTGCTTGAAGCATCCGAGCGCCAATATGCCATGCCATATTATTGACTCACCTTGACCTTTGTCAATTGTACCTTTGGCTAAGATGAAAATTTGTGGGTTGTCAAAACAGCGTCACAAATATTGAATTATTTAGTGAATGTGATGCGGCAGGCTCAATTGATTGAGTGTGTGCTAAATCAGAAGACAGCCCAATGAAGAGGGTAATAAGGTAAAATCTAGAACTTGGAAGAAAATGAGGGCGGTTTGTTTACGTTACGCCCATTGTAATACGGCATATAATTGAACGTATTTTCGGACTA
>NZ_NDIO01000395.1:0-5402 GCF_002241085.1 Vibrio sp. V03_P4A6T147 | reverse complement strand
GTACTTGAGCGAGCGGGTTACGCATTTCATGCGCAATTGAATTCGCTAATGCACGACTTTGGCAGACACGTCTATCCGCTTCAATAATACTTTGTATTCGGGTTAGCAAGGTTTGAAGTGCAGCGATTTCTTCATTAGAAAACATCTGATTATTGATTTTGTGTGGCGAGATCAATAAATGTGTGACCAATTTGCTGTGGCCAAACAGTGGCATAACCAAGGCCGTATTGTTTGAGCTCATTTTGTCATAAAGGGCTTTGATCGAGTTTTTTGCTGCGGTTTTGTTGTCTAATTTTTCAAACAATTCATCAAACACTAGTGCGGTTTGTTTGGATGAAAGGTAACGTTCGTAGACGGTTTCGTTATAGTTACTATTAACGAACTGCAGCTTATCATCGGCGATGTACAATAATTGGCTTAAGCGGCGCATCGCATCATCAATTGACCGCTTGAAATCGTCTTCTAAAGCGAGAATTTGCTCTACAGGAGTCTGCTGATTGCCGTAAATGAGTAAAGAGGCGTAACGACTCAAGCGTTTGTAGAGTGGATTCCAAGTAATACCAATAAGCGCACAGAGTGGTATTGCAATCAACCATTGGTTGCTGTCGGTGAGAGGTATGAAGATTGCGCCGAGCGGTATGAATAAAACCCCACATACTAACGCAGTATTGAGACACAGGTAAGCAAGGTATTTCACACTGTAGAAGCGTGAAGTGATAAGAGCATAGCCAACAAACATCATTTCGCTGATGGAGAGTGCCGGAGGTAGCCAAGAGAGTGAGAAATCTTGAAAGAAAAAGGTGATTCCTATGTGGATAACTAGTGTTGAAAGCATGTATACCAATATACCTGCGATAATATAATTGGTTTTGGCCAGTGCTAACTTACTACTATTGGTTCGCATTACGACCAAGTTGAATAACGTCAGTATCACTGAACATAGCATGGCATTAAAGAAGTAAGGTGTATGGGGCCCAAATTCAATGACAAACTCGCTCGGTCCGACAATATCAACATGTTTCACCGTGAGGTTAGATTGCAAGTTAATAAGTACGGAGTAGGCCGCTATAGTAATAAATATCAGCCGTTGCCAAAGGTGTACTTTGCCTTTTCTTTGTTCGGCAGAGAGCTGACATGAGAAATAGTAGGCAAAAACAAATGCAAGGGATGCAGAAATATTGGCAATTTCTGCCATAAAGATTGCTCTATTTACACCAAGCTCAACTAGCCAATCAGTATGGAAATATGCATTACTTCCTATCCAAGCGATGATACACGAGGAATAAGCGATGTAGGAGGCGTGGTGTGTGCCAAAAATTACTTCATTTTTTTGTTTAAGACGATAGCAATAGTAAGTTAACCAAACGAGCACCATGGCTACTGCTGCGATAAGCGTTATCGCTTTGGGATAGAGAATTGGATCTAAGTTGAGGTTAAGCATACTCTTTCTCTTTCCTTTTGGTTAAATCGTACTTCCTACGCTGAGAAACTGCATGTCGATAGTCACGAAAATTGGTATCACTGAAAACCTTATCCATCCTTTCAATCATCCAGAATCCACGATAACTTTGTTTTCCGTTATTATTTAAGTCGTTATATCCAGAACGGAAATACGATTTTGGTTCGATAGTTTGATAAAAATTGAGTATGAAAGGTTGTTCGATAATGGTGAAACCAATTTTATACCCCATTTGATTTAGTATTTGGATGAGCTTTTTTTGAGCAAGGTAGAGAAAATAGAGCTTTTGTTGAGCGTTACCACTGACGGTTAAACGCAGCACTTCACAGACCGCTTGCGTACCAGTCAATTGTCGCCGAAATTGATGATCGAATTCTGGGAGAGAGTCGCATTTCGACAATGCTGGTTTGAAAAGCTGTAATTCCATCAAAACATCGTAACTATGATCGGGTAAACAGAATTGCCACTGTTCGTTACTGAATTGCTGTGCGTAACTAAGCCAAGTCTGATTTACTGACCAATCTTGTACCAACATTGAAGCGACCAGTGTGGGAGATGCTTCGTTATCAGGATGCTTGAGTAAAACAAAGTGCTTCCCTTTTTGTGATAAGGACAATAAAGGCAGCATCTCGTACCACTTTTCGCCTTTAATAAATAGCTCAAGATTGCTCAAGGTGATCGCATCTTTGATAGGCATTTTTTGCGGGTGACTGGGCATTGTGACCCAAAGTTCAGAATCCTCTATCTGGTCGATCAAAAAACCACGGTAGGCACAGTCTTTAAGTGGCAGTTCGATACGAGGAGGAGTATCCGCTTCGATAGGGAATAGTGTTTTCATAGCCGCAATTTCGCATTCACACCAGAAATCTAGCCAATGCGAATAACACTCGCTGACGGCTTGCTCAAGATGTGCTATCTCTTCACCTAATGTATTCGGATAGCGCCGGATGAGTTCTCGGTAGTCCATCAATTCAAACAGTACTGAGAAGCTTTTATTGTGATGTTCAGGAAATAGGTTGAGTAATTGGTTTTTGCGGTGATCTGTAACGGCGCGAAAAAGATCAGCCCGTTGCTGTGGTTGATAAGTATTGATGACGAACTCTACCAGAGCCCGCTGTTTTTTTTCAATAGGCAGACTGCTTGTCAGCCGCGAGCCTAAAGATGATATTATTTTCATAGAGTTAACCTAGCCTAGGTTTATTTAATTATTTAAGTATTTTTTATTAGTTTTATTAGATAGGCTCCAGTAAATGAGACTTTGATTTAGGAGGGTATTTGGCGTCACGTCAGTTAGTAGCAGTAACCGCGATTTTATTTGTACCTAACATCCTAAGTACCAGTTGCATATCCGCAGCAAGTTTACTACTTGCACTTACCCTCCACAACAGCGTTTTATAATAAAAGCCTTCCGAAGAAGGCTTTATCTATATGGTTAATTTATCAATTATTATCGTATCAATAGCATCGGTACGCTTGATTCGGCTAAGAGCCGAGTGGTGTTACTACCAACAAAAAACTGACGAAGTTTAGAGTGTCCAAACGCGCCCATGACGATCATGCCAAGTTGGTTTTGTTGTTGGTACTGAAGAATCGCCTTATGAACTTCGCCAGATAAGCACGCTTCCATAACGTGAACACCGTTCGCACATAATTTCTCGGCGGCAGCTTTAAACGCGCTCGCTTTATCGTGGTTATCTTCCACCATCACCAAATGGCACTCCAGCCCTTTTAGCAGCGGTGTTTTAATCGCTTTATCCACTAATTTTTGGCTGATTTCGCTACCATCAAAGGCTAATAGATAACTTTGTGGTGGCGTAAAATCACCCGTTGCCACTAAGGTGTGCGACTTCATTGTACGCACGATACTCTCTAATTGAGATCCAACAGCCATGGCGTCGTTTTGGTGCACTTCACCTGATTTACCGACCACCAATACACGAATTTCGTTTTCAAGATCAAGCAAAGTCTCCAGCAGGTTGCCGTGCTTTTGCAGTTTATGCACATCTTGTAAACCTTGTTCATGAGCTTTGGTTTCTAGCTCATTGAGTAACGCTTTACCGTGCCTTAAGGCCAGTTTAGAACGCTTTTCGTCTAGTTCAATAAGCTCTTTCAACAGCTGCTCTCGGCTGCCTAAACCGATATTACCAGATAACTCACTTTCAGTTTGATTGGCCGCTTTATCAAGTACGTGCAGTAAGGTTAATGGTGCGTGTAAGCTTTTGGCGGCCCACACGCTTAAATTGGCGACCGACTGTGAATAAATCGATCCATCGATGCAAGCAAGAATATTGGTCATAATCTGTTCCTTAATGTCCGCCCATCAGCTTTTCAACTTCTTCTGGCTTACCATGCACGCCGAATTTATCGACAATCGTTGCTGTTGCTTCATTCATACCGATGATGTTTACATCGGTCCCTTCGCGTCGGAATTTGATAACAGCACGATCTAGCGAAGAAACCGAAGTAATATCCCAAAAGTGCGCTGCAGAGAGGTCGATAGTGACACGCTCTAAGACCTCTTTGAAGTCAAACGCGTTCATAAATTGATCTGACGAAGCAAAGAAGACTTGCCCAACAACACGATAGGTACGCTCTTCTCCATTTTCAGAGAGTTCACTTTTAACCACCATGAAGCGGCCAATTTTGTTAGCAAAGAAAAGAGAAGCAAGCAGCACGCCGACACCGACACCGATCGCTAAGTTATGGGTTGCAACCACAACAACGACGGTCGCGATCATCACGATGCTGGTAGAAAGTGGGTGAGTTTTGAGATCCTTTACCGAACTCCAAGAGAAGGTCCCAATGGAAACCATGATCATGACCGCCACTAAAGCCGCCATCGGGATGAGCTTGAGCCAATCACTTAAAAACACCACCATGATGATCAGTAGAATACCGGCGCAAAAAGTAGAGAGCCTGCCGCGTCCGCCGGATTTAATGTTGATGATCGATTGACCAATCATCGCACAACCGGCCATGCCGCCAAGAAAGCCAGTGGCAATATTGGCGATACCTTGGCCTTTACATTCGCGATTTTTATCACTGCTGGTATCGGTTAAATCGTCAACAATGGTTGCTGTCATCATTGATTCTAATAAACCGACAACGGCCAATCCGGCTGAATAAGGAAATATAATCCATAAGGTTTCAAGGTTGAGCGGAACATCTGGCCATAAAAATATCGGTAAAGTATCTGGTAATTCACCCATATCGCCCACAGTGCGAATATCAATGCCAAAGCTGATAGCAATCAGAGTTAAGGCGATAATGCACACTAATGGCGAAGGTAGCAATTTGCCAACCACAGGAACGTAGGGGAATAGGTAGATAATCGCCAGCCCACCGAGTGTCATGGCGTAAACGTGCCATGTTACATTGGTCAGCTCTGGTAATTGCGCCATAAAAATCAGAATCGCCAGCGCGTTAACAAACCCCGTCACGACCGAACGTGATACAAAACGCATCAAATCGCCCAGTTTGAGGTAACCGGCCAGTATTTGTAGAACCCCGGTCAAAACAGTGGCTGCCAGTAGATATTGCAAGCCATGCTCTTTGACTAAAGTGACCATCAACAACGCCATTGCTCCAGTGGCTGCTGAGATCATGCCGGGTCGTCCACCGACAATTGAAATGATCACGGCAATACTGAATGAAGCGTAAAGGCCGATTTTAGGGTCTACACCTGCGATGATAGAAAAGGCTATTGCCTCAGGAACTAATGCTAACGCAACGACAGTGCCAGCTAGAACATCCCCTCGCACATTGGAAAACCAATCGCGCTTAATATTTTGTAGCATACTTGATCTCTAAAAAATGAAATAAAAAGGTGAGTTGTGAGAGGTAAAGATCAATCTAGGGCGGCGTAAGCAGCAATCGCAACGTCTCTTAGTTGATTTTTAAAATGTGATCCTAATCATTGATGTGGTATAGGTCAACCAAACGA
>NZ_NDIO01000346.1:0-5411 GCF_002241085.1 Vibrio sp. V03_P4A6T147 | reverse complement strand
CAGTATTACTCTTCATTGCCTGCACGTGCAGCGGCTTCTTTCACTAAAGGTTGCAGTTCGCCTTTTTGGAACATTTCGATAATGATGTCACAACCACCAATCAACTCACCTTCAATCCACAATTGTGGAAAAGTAGGCCACTGTGCGTATACAGGCAGCTCAGCGCGGATATCTGGGTTTTGCAGAATATCCACATAAGCAAATTTCTCACCGCAAGCCATCAAAGCCTGCGCAGCTTGAGAAGAGAATCCGCAACTTGGTAGCTTAGGAGAGCCTTTCATGTATAGCAGAATGGCATTTTCTTCAAGTTGCTGTTTAATTTTATCAATAGTTTCCA
Source organism: Vibrio sp. V03_P4A6T147 (assembly GCF_002241085.1). Taxonomy (NCBI): domain Bacteria; kingdom Pseudomonadati; phylum Pseudomonadota; class Gammaproteobacteria; order Vibrionales; family Vibrionaceae; genus Vibrio; species Vibrio sp. V03_P4A6T147. The sequence goes on along the minus strand of NZ_NDIO01000346.1, from coordinate 5,074 downwards.
TTGCTTCCTCTTAATGGGATAGTGCGGTTTGTTACTGACATTCTAAATCATTAATAGAGAATAAAAAGCACATATTATTTATGGATATCCTGCCTATACAACAATTTTCAATATTAGGACTTTTAATAAAGTAAAAACTTGCTAAAATACCTTCAAGTCAGTCGTATCGACGAATATCATTATAATATCTGGAAGCTACTGAAAGAGACTTTCACTCTTTCTACACAACGGAGAATCGAGCAATGTCATTCGAATTACCAGCTTTGCCTTACGCTAAAGACGCTCTAGAACCACACATTTCAGCCGAAACACTAGATTTCCACCACGGTAAGCACCACAACACTTACGTTGTGAAGCTTAACGGCCTTATTCCTGGCACTGAATTTGAAGGTAAATCTCTCGAAGAGATCATCAAGACTTCAACTGGTGGCGTATTTAATAACGCCGCTCAAATTTGGAACCACACCTTCTATTGGCACTGCCTTGCACCAAATGCAGGTGGCGAACCAACAGGTGCCGTTGCAGACGCAATCAACGCCGCATTTGGTTCTTTTGAAGCTTTTAAAGCAAAATTCACTGACTCAGCGATCAATAACTTTGGTTCATCTTGGACTTGGTTGGTGAAAAATGCGGATGGTTCTTTAGAGATCATCAACACTTCAAATGCAGCCACACCACTGACTCACGAAGGTGTGACTCCGCTACTGACGGTTGATCTGTGGGAACACGCTTACTACATCGATTACCGTAACCTACGCCCTGACTACATGAATGGTTTCTGGGCACTGGTTAACTGGGCATTCGTTGCAGAAAACCTAGCAAAATAACCTTTTCCCCTTGGATTGGTATTTAGTCATATGAAAAGCCTGCTTTATCGCAGGCTTTTTTGTTATTTTATCTAAAGTTATCTGCTTTCTCGCCGCTAAAAGTGCATCGGTTGGAGAGGCAAATGCAAGTACATACATTAGATAAAGCCAGTATTATAAACGAGCTTCAATTTGGCTCGGGGCTAAGCCATGCTGTCCAGCAAGGACGCCGTGCGGACTTTGCACTCATACTGTCGATGTTTTCTAACGATGTACGCGACAACACTCCTGTTGAACGTATTGAAAACCCACCCACTAGTGATGAATTGTTACGTAAGCGATTTGAGCTTACGGAGCCTCAAGCACTGCGTTCCGACCAAAGCTCTTACGCTGTTTCAGCAAAACAGGCCGAGCTTTTCCATCACGGAGGGCTCGCCAGTGCGAAACTCAGTCACTACTTGACTCCTGAAGTACTCGCCTATTTGCCTGAAGATACGCATGATTTACCCGAAGAGGTATATCTTAATCTGTCAGGACATGAGCGAAGGCATCTTGCCTCCCCCTCAAACGTTGAGCTCTTAGTTGCCGATCTGTCGGTTCAACTCACCGTTGCCCACCGGCGAGATCAGATCCGCACCCAAGTTTGATGTCTTGTATGTAACACAAAACGACATTCTCTAGATCAGAATGTGAGTATGACCAAAAAAAACACATACCACGCTCGCTTAGGCTGAGTAATTTGATGTTATTCACACCCTACCCACAGTTAATCAACCATCCTATTGAGACTAAATCCCGCTACAACAATAAAACAAACAATAGGGTGAGGCACCCAATGGATATAAAAAGTGCAATAATATTAATCACTTCAGCAAGTTCGATGCTTGGTAGCACGCTGGCCGTTCATTTCGCACATTTAGGTGCAAAAATTATTTTGTGTGACCAAGACAAATTTGGATTAATGGAAACCTTTGCTCGTTGCAAAGCGATCTCTCAGGATGTTCATTATTACCACACACCAGATTACTCTTTAGAAACGATCCATCGGCTGTTCGATTTTATTGATCAAACCTATCATGGGGCACCGGATGTACTGGTCAATAATTGGCCAAACGCATCCCTCCCCCCCTTGATAGGTGAACAACGAGCTGAAGTCTTTCTTCAGAAGCTCGCCATGATGGCCTCAACTTTATTCACTTTTGGTCAAGCAAGTGCTGAGCGAATGCGTATTAACAACAAACCAGGTGTGATTGTGAACGTCATTTCTCAAAATGATGAGTATGACCTAGCGGGAATTGAAAATGCGAATTCTATGGTTTCTGGTTTCACGCAGAGTTGGGCAAAAGAACTAACCCCTTTCAACATAAGGGTCGGAGGCGTAGTGCCTAGCGCAAAAGGTGATGTAGATGAGAAGCCCCATTGGGCTGAGCTGCAAGATGAATTGATCCGCAATACGGAATACATCGTCGCTAACGAATACTTTAGCGGACGTGTGATGTCGGCCTAGCTAGCAGTACAAGGCCGACCTACATGGGTATGATTAAAACCCTTCTTCCAGATAATCGTCGAGATACTCTTCTTCCGATTCATCGTACGTTTGGGTATCAATTTCTGCTTTAAAATCTTGGCGTTGTAAATAAACATCGCGAGTTAATGAATATGGATCTGGGGAGTTTTCCAACGTCACTTCTTGAGGAACGAGCCTTGCTCGGGTCTCCAATCCTTCCAGAGCCCATTTGCCTAGGCCAGCCCAGACATTGAGATAAGAAAGTGGTATATACAAGCCATCCACAACATCTGTGGTTTCTCGAATCGTGTAGGGCCCGTATCCAGGAATCATTAAATATGGACCATTACCAACACCATAATGACCTACCGCATCACTAAACGCTTTTTCATTGTGTTTGGTGATGCCCGCTTCTGACGCAATATCAATCATCCCAAACAGGCCTAAGGTGCTATTAATCCAAAAGCGGTTAAAGTGGTCAACGGCTTTCGTACCATTACCCATCAATATGTTGTTGATAATGCTTGAAGGTTCATCAAGGTTTGACAAAACATTGGCGATCGTTTTTCTAATTGGGTGTGGAATGTAATCCACGTAGGCAATCGCAACAGGGCGAACCAAGTATGGATCGATATAATCGTAGTTGATTGTCCACATTGATCGGTTAAAAACCTCAAAAGGATCGCCCGACTGCGTTTGATTTGATTCGGCTGACGTTGAATCCGGAGCGCTTGCACACCCTGCTAATACGAAAAGGAACAGCATAGGGCATATCAGTCGGGATAGGCGGCTTATCATTATTTATTTCCATGTATAAAGGCCGATGAGACATCGGCCTATCAATACGTTAATTGTATATAAGTGCTATTAATACTGCTTATTGATCACAACTTCAACAGGTTGACCGAGGCTCATGGGAGCACTTTCACCAAACCAATCACCTTGTTTGGTTGAAACATTGCCATCCGTATCCAAGCGTACTCGAACAATAAGCTGTGCAAGGTCGGATAACTTCCGACCCTGAACCATGCTATTGCTATCATCTAACACAACCTTAATAGGAAATTGAGTCAGTGGATAACGCGCTGCGGCAACAGGCATAGGTGCACCATCAGAACTGTGCACAGAGACTATGAGTACTGCATTTTGTTCAAGAGTCACACCATCACCGAGTGAGATGGTGACAGGAACCATTTTCCCATCGATAGCTTTAGGCTGCATTTTGCTTTGTGCTCTTTCAATACTGCGCGAAAGCATCTCATAACGGCTATCTTCAGGGCCAATCATCTGCTGCATTAATCGCCAATACTTCATCGCCGCTCGGTAATCCTGGCGTTCAAACGCATCAAACGCAAGTAGTGAAAACACGCGTAGATCAACATAATCTTGTTGTACTAATGCCGTTAAAATTTCACGTGCTTGATTTTGGTCAAGCTCATCTTGTGACAACATTAATGCTTGCGCATAGCCCAACTTCACATCTGCATCTTTTGGATCTAACGCATACGCTTTTTTCATTGAGCCAATCGATGTTTCTATATCTCTGTTAGCAAGTCCAATACGTCCAAGCAGCAACCACCCAGTCGCATCTTGAGGCTGATAATGCAGACGAGTGCGCAGCGCCAGTGTGAGATCATTCATCTCATCATCACTTAAGGCAGCACCTTCTGGTGACATCATTTTTTTTGAGAGTGCAGGTAAGTTAGCGTTCACTTGCTGCCACTGCTCCACTTGACTAGCCGCGCCAAATTTTAGGTAAAAGCCATAGCTTAAGATAACGAGCAATAAAATCGAGGGGATCAAAACAACCATCGGTAACACATGTGAAGAATTTCCTTGCACCGATTGCGCAGGAATATCATCCAATAGCGACTGTTTCAGATCAGCAATCAGCTCTTGTTCGCTGTCAACCAACCCTTCTTGCGTCTCTTCGTGTAACTCTGCAAGGCGGTTTTTAAAGATCGCTTTGTTCAATTCATCACGCAGCGCTGCATCGTTGTTCGCTCTGTTTTTGAGGATCGGCAGTGCAATGAAGACACAACCAAAGAAGGTCAGAATGAGGGTAGATAACCAAAAAAACGTCATTATTGTTTGTCTCCATGCTTCTCATCATCAACCGCGTCTTCGGCGAGCAACTGATTTAATCGCTCTTCCTTTTCGGCATCCCAAACTTCACCATTTTGAGCGGTTGATGCTTTACGACGTTTGCTGCGTAATACAATAAAACCAAAACCCAGAAACACCACACTCAAAGGACCTAGCCATAAGATGGAAGTCGCCAAAGTCAACGGTGGGTTATAGGTCACAAAGTTGCCGTAACGTGCAATCATGTAGTCAACAATGTCTTGTTCAGACTTACCTTGTTTGGTCATTTCATAGACTTTATTACGTAAGTCCTGTGCTAATGCAGCATTTGAGTCGGCAATAGTATTGTTTTGACACTTTGGACAACGCAATGTATTGCTCAACTCTTTGAATTGCTGCTCTTGCTGTGGATTATCAAACTCGTACACTTCAATTGCAGATTGCACAGAAAATACCAAAGCAAAGCTAGCAATGATCGATAATATAAAACGCTTCATTACTTCGCTTCCTCTAGAAGTTTCTGATACATAGGTTGCAAAGTTGTTTGCCAATTGGTTGGATTAACATCCCCCACATGGCGGTAACGAATAACGCCGTTGGCATCAATGAGAAAGGTTTCCGGCGCACCGTAAACGCCGAGATCTAACCCTAGCATACCATTACCATCGAACAGGGA
>NZ_NDIO01000154.1:0-5427 GCF_002241085.1 Vibrio sp. V03_P4A6T147 | reverse complement strand
GTATGGGGCTTTTTTAAACGAAAATTTGATTTAACCACCTATTACTGTTGGTTCTCTTTCTCGGTAAATAGGCCCGAAAATAGTGCGGTGCTCAGATAACGCTCACCTGAGCTTGGTAGTACCGCTACAATTGTTTTTCCTTCAAATTCAGGTAGTTCTGCTAATCTATTCGCTGCTACAATCGCTGCGCCTGATGAAATTCCAGCCAAAATTCCTTCCTCTTCCATGAGGCGCCTTGCCATTTCAAACGCTTCTTCTGAAGTGACGGCTTCAACACGGTCAATGAGGGATAAATCGAGGTTGCCAGGAATAAATCCCGCTCCTATACCTTGGATTTTGTGTGGTGCAGGTTTAATTTCATCCCCAGCAAGTGCTTGAGCAATGACTGGCGACTCCGCAGGTTCAACCGCAACTGAGATGATAGCCTTGCCTTTTTGGCCCTTAATGTAGCGGCTTGTGCCCGTTAAAGTACCACCGGTTCCGACACCTGCAACGAACACGTCAATCTCACCATCAGTTGCATCCCAGATTTCCGGCCCTGTTGTTTTTTCGTGGATCTGTGGGTTGGCTGGGTTATTGAATTGCTGCAGCAACAAGTATTTTTCAGGGTTGCTGGCAACAATTTCTTCTGCTTTAGCAATTGCGCCTTTCATGCCTTTCGCCGCTTCGGTGAGTTCAAGGTTGGCTCCTAAAGCTTTAAGCAGTTTACGGCGCTCTAAACTCATTGATTCAGGCATAGTAAGCGTCAACTTATAGCCACGAGCTGCTGCAACAAACGCAAGAGCAACACCGGTGTTACCGCTGGTTGGCTCTACAAGTTCAACGCCAGGTTTCAGTGTGCCAGCTTTTTCTGCTTCCCAAATCATGTTGGCACCGATACGGCACTTCACGCTAAAGCTTGGGTTGCGCGCTTCAATTTTCGCCAGTACCTTACCTTTGCTGACTTTGTTTAAGCGAACAAGAGGAGTGTTACCAATAGTCAGAGAGTTGTCTTCGTAAATTTTGCTCATTGCGATATTCCTTTATTACACACGTTATATGTGCCTGGCTGTCTGATAAGACACGTGAGTGGATACAGATGCAGAATAGGTGTTAACCTTAAAACGTAAAAGGATTAAAAAGTTATAACTTATAGAGGGATATGCAGGTTGAATCTCCCTCGCACCATCACTGCAGTTTGTTTTTAAATTCACCAACCCACATGGCTGTTGCACCGCATACAGCAACTGGCATGACGATTAAGTTAACAATGGGTATGGTGGTAAAAATCGACACTAAAACACCAAAGCTATACGCCTTGGTCTGTTTTTGTTTCAAATTGTGTCTCATCTGGTTAAAGCTCACTTTGTGGTTGTCAAATGGGTAGTCACAGTATTGGATGGCTAACATCCATGCAGTGAAAATGAACCACAGCAAAGGGCCTAAGGTTTGTCCTAAGGCAGGAATTAGGAGCAATAAGAACAAACCGATTGCTTTGGGTAAGGTATAGATTAATTTTCGCCACTCTCTTGCGAGGATACGTGGGATATCTTTGACCATAGACCAGATGCCATCGCTGTTGATTGGAGCGCCAATTAATCTTTCTTCCACTTTTTCTGCGAGTAGCCCATTAAATGGTGCAGCGACGAAGTTAGCCAGCGTACTGAAGAAATAGGAGAACGTGGCTAAGATAGTGATCGCGAGCAATGGCCATAAAACGTAACTTAGCCAAGATAAAAAATCAGGGATTTGACCAATAAACTGTTCTATCCACGTATTGAGATGATTGAATAAGTAAAAAAGAGCGCTGCCGACGAGAATGATGTTGATGAGTAATGGCAGAATCACAAAGCGTCGAATGCCGGGGGTGAGTGCTAGCTCTAGACCAAAAAAGAAGTATCCAAAACCTGAACGTTGCTTAAGTGTCATACCGTTATCCATGTGAATATCTGTTAATCAATGCTAAAAAGCTATTCTACTCAACCTGCCGAAGAAGAAAAGCGTGGTGAAAATCACATCATGTATTGAACTTCTCACATTAAGTTGTTCTAAATCGGTACAAACTTTTGGTAAAGTACCCCGATAGACCGATATAACCCACGTTGGTGACACGTTCAATTCAAGCTGGTAAAGCTGAGAATAACCATGCATCGAGAAACTGAGAGTGAAACATGCAGGAATTGCGATTCGTACTCATAATTGTTGGCGCGCTAGCGATAGCCGCGTTGCTATTTCATGGTCTTTGGACCAGTAAGAAAGAAGGGAAGTCCAAGTTTGAGGATAAGCCTCTTGGTAAAATTGATGTTGATCACGATGATACACAATCTGCGACCCAGCGTTCATTTGCTCCGGAAGATGATTTCGAAATTATTCGCAAAGTACGTAAAGAGCCAGATTTTAGTGAAGCGGTTGACCCTCTCATTGACGGTTATTCACCAAGCTTTGAACCTGAAAATGTGCTTGATGAACTCGATGATGTGCCCTCAATATCGATGAAAACCGAATCCCCAAGTCTCAGTGAACAAGATGATGTCATTGCTGACGATAATCAAAAATCCGACGTTCAAGAAGCCGAAATGGAAGTGATTGTGCTGAATGTGCATTGTGCGGGAAATGATCCCTTTGTCGGCACTAAGCTTTTTGACAGTATGCAGCAAAACGGCCTTCTTTATGGTGAGATGGATATTTTCCACCGGCATGCCGATCTGTCAGGTACAGGGAAAGTGCTGTTTAGTGTTGCCAACATGATGCAACCCGGTACATTGGCACATCATGATCCTGCGGAGTTTACTACTCGCGGTATCTCATTCTTCATGACACTGCCTTGCTACGGCGAGCCTGATCAAAATTTCAAATTAATGCTTAAAACCGCTCAACAAATCGCTGATGATTTAGGTGGCAATGTATTGGATGATGCGCGTAATTTAATGACGCCAGATCGATTGGCTGCCTACCGACGCCAAATCCAAGAGTTTAAAAGCGCACGCAACGCGTAGACGCGTAGAATAAACATCGACCATTAAGGGCTCCTAGTCGGAGCCTTTTTTCATGATCCGAGAGAATTATGATGCAAACAATAGAACACAAATTAAGCCAACTTCGTGAGACGCTGCATTATCATGCTGTACGTTATTATGTAGAAGATAACCCTGAAATTCCTGACGCTGAGTATGATCGTTTGATGCGTGAGCTGCTTGAGTTGGAATCGCAGTATCCGGAGTTAGTCACAGCGGATTCACCCAGCTTGCGTGTTGGAGGTAAGCCTTTAGAGGGTTTTGCTCAGGTGACTCATGAAATTCCAATGCTCTCTTTAGATAATGTGTTTGATGAGAAAGAGCTTGATGCCTTTCACAAGAGGATGCAAGACCGGATACCGAGTGCCCACTTTAACGCTTTTTGCTGCGAACCTAAGCTTGATGGTTTAGCCGTGAGTTTGCTTTACGATAATGGTGTGTTAGTACAAGCCGCCACGCGTGGGGATGGCGCGGTCGGTGAAAATATTACGGAAAACGTGCGAACGATCAGTGCTATTCCACTGAAGTTACAGGGAAAAGGGTGGCCCGTTCGTTTAGAAGTTCGTGGTGAAGTGTTCATGCCTAAAGCCGGTTTTGAGCGATTGAACCAACAAGCACTCAAAAAAGGTGAAAAAACCTTTGTTAACCCAAGAAATGCGGCCGCAGGGAGCTTGAGACAGCTCGACTCAAAAATCACAGCTCAAAGGCCGTTGAATTTTTATGCTTACAGTGTTGGTGTGATTGAAGGCGCTGAGTTAGCAAGCAGTCATTATCAGCGCTTTTTGCAGTTAAAAGGGTGGGGGCTGCCGATGTGCCCTGAAACACGTCTAGTCTCTTCAATGGATGAAGTGAAAGAGTACTACCAAAGTATCTTAACTCGTCGCGCTCAACTCGCGTATGAGATTGATGGCGTGGTGATTAAAGTTGATGATATTGAACTGCAACAAAAGCTCGGTTTTGTCGCGCGGGCGCCTCGCTGGGCGATTGCTTATAAATTTCCCGCCCAAGAAGAAATAACGCTCCTGAACGATGTTGAATTTCAAGTGGGCCGTACCGGGGCTATTACACCTGTTGCGAAGTTAGAACCTGTATTTGTGGGGGGAGTCACCGTCAGCAATGCGACATTACACAACGCTGATGAAATTGAGCGCCTAGGCGTGAAAATTGGTGATAGCGTTATTATTCGTCGAGCAGGCGATGTTATCCCACAGATTGTTTCTGTGTTGTTAGACAGACGCTCTAATGCAGTGGTCGATATTGTTTTCCCGCAGTACTGCCCGGTGTGCAACTCTGACATTGAGCGTGTTGAAGGTGAAGCTGTCGCCCGTTGTACAGGGGGGTTAGTGTGTCAAGCTCAGCGCAAAGAAGCATTAAAGCACTTTGTCTCTCGCAAAGCGTTAGACGTCGATGGTTTAGGCGAAAAAGTGATTGAGCAGCTTGTTGATAAAGAGATGGTGAGCACGCCCGCGGACCTCTTCCGTCTAAAAGCAGGGCAGCTAACGGTGTTAGAGCGTATGGGACCAAAATCAGCACAAAATGTCGTTAATGCACTAAATGCCGCCAAAATGACCACATTATCCCGTTTTTTGTATTCATTGGGCATACGTGAAGTCGGGGAAGCGACGGCGGCGAATCTTGCGCTCCATTTCGGGTCATTAGACAAAATTCGCCAAGCGACCCATGAAGAACTACTTGAAGTTCAAGATGTTGGAGTTATCGTTGCGAGTCATATCACATCTTTTTTTGAGCAAGATAAAAACCAACGGGTGATTAATGAATTGATCGAACTCGGTATCCAGTGGCCTAATATCGAAAAGCCGAGCCAAGATGCGATTCTCCCTTTACTTGGTAAAGTGGTGGTTTTGACGGGGAGCTTGTCGAAACTCTCTAGAAGTGATGCGAAAGCGGCGCTACAAGAGCTTGGCGCAAAAGTAACGGGAAGCGTCTCTAAAAACACCGATATACTATTTGCCGGAGAAGCGGCTGGTTCAAAATTAGTAAAAGCGCAAGAACTAGGGATCGAAATTCGCAGCGAACAAGATTTGCTTGAGTTAATGAAAAGCTAATTTTTTAAGCATCCCTTCCTTCATAAAGCCTCAAAATTAATTTTGAGGCTTTATTTTTATCTCAAACCGCCACATTAAAATGTCCAGTAATTAGAAAAAAAGCCCTCATTTTCTTCGATGCCAATCAAGAAGAACTTTACTCTCTTTCAATTTATTATTGCGATGCACTTCAAGTTATTAGTGTAATTGTTTTTTTATCGTTTTGAAAATTAATGAGTTTTTTGTTTTTATATTTTGTTTTATGACTTATTAGATCTTGATCACTTACTTGGTCAAAGTTTGCCGTAGCTCATATTTTTTTAGATAAAAATTAAGTTCTCATTGATGTTTTCTGTTGCGAAGTTAGTCTAGTGAACATGGATACACGA
>NZ_NDIO01000266.1:0-5460 GCF_002241085.1 Vibrio sp. V03_P4A6T147 | reverse complement strand
GGTTTACAGTGTAAATGGCCCTAAATAGGGCCAATTGAGTCTATCTCTGAGCTGTGATATTTATGAATTAACGGCTTTGATAAGGATAGAAGTATCCATTCTTCCCTCACCTTGCTCAGACAAGGCTTGGTAAGCATGATAAGTTTTTTCTGTCATCGGCAATTTTAGATCGTTTCGTTGCGCTTCATCCAAACAAAAGCCCAAGTCTTTGATCATCCAATCAATGGCAAAGCCGTAATCAAATTTACCTATTGACATGTTCACAGCGCGGTTTTCCATCTGCCATGAACCTGCGGCTCCATTTTTCAAACAATCAACCAAAACGCCAATATCTAACCCTGACTTTTCCGCTAAGATCAATCCTTCCGACAGGCCATTTAATACGCCAGCAATGCAAATTTGATTGACCATTTTTGCGCGTTGTCCTTGCCCTGCTTTCCCCATCAGCACCGATGACTTGCCATAAGCACGAAATACGGGTTGCAGTTGCTCAAACAGTTCGGCATCTCCACCACACATAATGGTTAGCACACCATTTTCAGCCCCTGCTTGGCCACCAGAAACAGGAGCATCCATAAAGCGAATGCCCGCTTTATGAGCCGCAGACGCCAGCTCTTCGGCTAACAGTGCCGATGTGGTGGTGTGATCAACCAAAATTGCGCCGCGTTTCATCGCCCTTATCGCGCCGCCGTCACTGGTCGTCATGCTACGGACATCATCATCATTGCCAACGCAGGTTAAAACCACATCGGCATCTTGCACGCACTCTGCGACTGTTTGCGCTGCATGCCCATGATACTGCTGCGCCCACTGCTGCGCTTTAGCTTGAGTGCGGTTGTAGACGCTAACATCAAACCCTGCATTTTTTAGATGCCCAGCCATAGGGTATCCCATAACCCCTAATCCAATAAAACTGACTTTCATTAACTTCTCCTTTTATTATTACCCAGCAGCCCAAACGGACGAACACACGTAACTGAGTGTGGGCTGTATGTATCCTTGCGTCATTCTCTATGAATAAGACCACGGTTAGCAATGCACAGATAAAAAAAAGCCGAGTCAATCACTCGGCTTCTCATTAATTCGCTCTATTACAGCTCAGCGTTATGGTAAACCTGCTGAACATCATCACAGTCATCTAGCATGTCGAGGAATTTCTGGAATTTCTCCGCCTCTTCGCCCGTGACCGGTGTGTGTGTTTGTGGAACGAATGTGATTTCTTCCACATCGATAGTCAAATCAGGGAACTGATTATTTAGCGATGTTTTCACTTTGAAGAATTCAGTGTTAGGTGCAAATACAGTGATCACACCATCTTCCAGTTCAACATCCGTCACATCGACATCATCCATCATCAGTGCTTCAAGGATAGAATCTTCATCATCCCCTTTGAACTGAAATACCGCTTGGTGATCAAACATGTGTGATACGGTACCTGGAGTACCAATTTTCGCACCCGTTTTAACAAAGCATTGACGCACATCTTGGAACGTACGGTTGCCGTTATCTGTTAAGCAGTCAACGATAACACTTGCGCCGCCAGGGCCAAAACCTTCGTAACGAGCAGGTTGGTAGTCTTCACCACCACCACCACTGGCTTTATCTAGCGCTTTATCAATAACGTGGCCTGGAACTTGGTCTTTCTTCGCTTTTGTGATCAGGTGGCGCAAAGACAAGTTCATGTCTGGGTCCGAACCACCATTTTTCGCACACATGTAAATTTCTTTACCGTATTTGGAATAGACTTTAATTTTTGCGCCTTGAGTTTTCGCCATTGAGGCTTTGCGCACTTCAAAACTTCTTCCCATAGGGATGATCTCTCTAATTCAATTTAACGCGAGGGATTTTAGCAAAAAGTGGGATCATTTCAATTTTCCACTTAGCAAAGACATGAATGCTACGCAACACCCATCACTCTTTTGTATTTGTTCACCGATTGTAAAAACCACTCTTTTTCGGCCTCACTGGCAATTTTAGACTGCTGCTGAGTGATCGCTTCAGGTCCTGCTTTTCCTTGCTTGAGTTTCCAAACAAGAAAGGAAGCTTGTTTATCGAGCTCTACTTTGTTTTTCTCTTCAGCGGCAAGTAAAGATAGGTTGAAGGACATGAGTTAGCCTAGATCGGTAAATACGTGGCACGAAATATAGCATAGGACATAGGAAAATTAAGAGCATAAATGTGCAATTTATCGGTATGAAATCAAGAAAATTGGAAAATATAAAGGGTGGCTATGCGCCACCCTTAGGGGATTAATGGTGAGAACTCGTCAGTGAAGTATGCCTAGCTCCTTCGCTTCTTCAATGGTTAAACCACTTTCTCGAATCTCTCTTAATGCTTCAATACGACGGCGAGCTTCGGCTGATTTAAGGTTTTTAACTGGTTTTTGAGTTTCTACTTCTTCCGTGAAGTCCCACTTATTTGCAATATCAGTCATTTCGTCATGGTCAATAGAATTTATGGACATTGTTACCTCCGAACAAACCACGTAAGGGACATGTAATCTGTAGCAAACGACATTTGATTTGTTAAGCATATTTCGTCCATATTGTGATTTTGGCGATGGTTTAGAAACCTTATTTTTAAAACTATTAATATTACTTTGCCAACCTTGCTAGACGAGGCTAAATTTAAATATTGCATGCATGAATTCAAGCGTTTTAGCGCTCATTTTATTCTGTTGCATACTGTCGCAGCCCCCCCAACCCCACGCTCTTTCAATGTGCTGATTTTTAGCACATGGTTCCCCATTTCTGTTTGGCAAATAAGCTTGAAATGCACCAGACTGTAGTTAATACATTTAAAGTTGTAGGTAAGACGCGATGTGTAAACTTCACGACTGGTTAACCGAGATCCATCAATGGCATCTGAACAAGCGCTATGATCAGGTGGCTCAATTACAACCTTTGATCCTTAATGCTCCACAAGAGATCTGGGGGCCGGATCTGAGTGATGCTCAAAGTAAAGCAATTGCTTGTTGGCTTGATGCTTGCCTGCGCCAATATGAGTACTACAAGCTCATTGACGGTGAGCTTGCCTTCCAATATCTGCAGCTTGCTTACGCTCGTTTTCAGCGTTGTGTCTCGGAGCCGAGTAGTGAACTTGAGTTAAAATCTTGGTGTATAAAACGGATGCAGCAGTTGATGGTACTGAGTTTGGAGCATCTCAACCAACAGCACGTTGATGAGGCCTTATCCCGAAGTTTAATTGATGCTCATGTTCGATTTCTTGCATATTACGCGTGGAACGATGATCAAGGTATAAAGCGAGGGTATTAATTGATTGCAGGGATCAACAGATAAAAAAATAGCGAGTTATATAACTCGCTAAAAACATATATGAGCCAATCTATTAATTCATCAGATAGGACAAAAGGTTGTCTATTCGTTTTCCATACTAACGAACCTTCTAAAACAAAATGTCAGCTACGTGTCAAGGTTGTGTTGTAAATTGGTTTTAAATACCTTTTAAATACCAATAGCGACTTCATCAAGTGCCCGGAATACGGATTCATCTAAATGCCCCTCGTACACTTGCTTACACACTTTGCGGCGTACTGCGAGACCCGAGATCAAACGTTCGATCGATAAATGTTTATTCTCGTTTTTCGTGTTATAGAGCTCGATCAATTTACTTAACGTCTCATAAGAGATCGCCTCATTTCCAACCCTCAGCCAATCCAGCTTATCAATCAGCTCTGTACACTCTTCCTTGATAGAGGATGGTGGGTGTCCAGTCATTGCTGATAACGCCGTTATACTGCGTTCTAGGGCCTCTGGAGAGGTATATTTAGATAAGGTAATCGTAATTTCATCGGCATTGATCTCTACTAGGTGTTTGCGCTGCTTGACTCTTCGTCCCAGCTTACCCTTTGGAGACGGTGCTTTACGTTGAATCGGTTCAAATTCACCATCAATGATCTCAGAAAGCTCTTCTAGTTTTTGCTTAGAAACCATCTCATTGCGCAGTGGGTTAGGTAACGTTGGAGCCATGTTGCGTTTGCCTGCATTGGTGGTACGAGCGCGCGAGTAGCGCAGGACTTCTTCCACATCGCACTTAATGTCGACTTGGTAATCCATCACTTTTTCTTTATCCACCAGTGTGGTGACCGTCAAATGATAGCCCCAAAGATTCACGACAAATAACGAATCGCTGCCCTTTCCTTCCGATAATCGTTTTAGCTCACGGACAAGATCCATCGAAAAACGACGCCATTCGATATTACGGGCCAACTTTTGGTTCAATTCACTCAGTAGCATGCTGTCGGTATGGCGACGCGACATGCGACTGCGGAAATAGGAGTAGAGTTGGAAGACCAACGTATGTTGCTTTAGGATCTCTGGTGGAAACAAGAAAAAGTAATCGCGAGTGAGTAACTCTTCGTAGAATGAAGGCTCCCACACCAAAATGTACAAATTAGGTTTGATCCTAATTTCACCATCAGCGCCTTCCGTTGGCGCTTCTTCAGAAGCGGTGATCGTTCTTGCTAGGAACCGAAAACGATCACTCTTAAATCCTTCTGGCATGTTTTCACTCAGCCAACGGCCTGTTAACTCATGCAGTTGGAAGTCTGTAAATTCAATCCGATCAATACTATCGCGAATAGAATCTCTTGCTGGGCCACTATCTTTTTTACCGCGAAGCGACAAAATGTCAGTAATGTACAATGGGGTTTTATTCGGTGTGTGTTTGGTATTAAGTTGGTAATCTTCTTGGTGATGATCGTGGTATTGCACCGTTAAGGTGAACAGTGCAAACAGTGTCATTAGATCATCAACTGTCATGATATTTTTAGAAGAACGAGTTTCAATGATCGCACGGGTACCAGAAATCGACACCATTGATTTCTGGTAGCTTTTACGAGTTCTCGGTGGAGCTAATGCTTGATCAATGATCCCAGCCCAATTGGTGGGTGAAACCACAAACTGATCCGCTTCGTCTTTCATCGCTGGTGGAATATTTAGCCCATGCTCTGTCAACAAACGCTTATTGACCTGAGTTTGAGCCAGCGCTTTTGAACGCTTGCGTTTTTCTGTCTGTTTTACTGATTCAGTTACCAGACTGGTTGAACCAAGCACAGAGATGAGCTTATTTGGGTTAACAAATTTATGCAGCATTGTCTTGCCAGCTAAACCTTCTTCAAATCTCACCGGGATCTGTTTAAATAAACCAATACTTACTGCAGCACGCAGCCGTTGCTGAATAGCCGCTCTGGTCAATTGGCCATCGGTTGCTTCAATTAACTCTGTTGTTGAGACTAACCCATCTTGGCTGCGGAAACCTCTTAATGAGATCAGGTTAAGAAGTTCAACGATACTTTTGGTAACACCTTTAAAATGTTGGTATTGATCAACCCAATCAACAGCAGTTTCTGAAACTTCAAAAAGATGCCCATCTTTGTGGCTCCTTGGTGCTTTGATCAATATTTTTTCGTCTGCGTTCATTATTAGATCCGTATCACAC
>NZ_NDIO01000376.1:0-5503 GCF_002241085.1 Vibrio sp. V03_P4A6T147 | reverse complement strand
GAAAAAGATAAGGTGTATTAGGAATACCCAGCGCATCGTACCAAAGCTTAGATGTAATTTTATTAAAGCTGTTAGCACTGGCTTCTGGACCACAACCTAAATATGGGATGCCAGCCAGCTCGAGCATCGATTGAATGTCGCCCGTTTCCCCTGGATAACCATGAATGCAAGGAACCACAAAATCGATATTGACGGCGACGCCATTGGTATTCAACGTTGCAGCATTCGTATCTAAGAAACTCAGATCGCCCTTTTCACTGTACCAACCATCGGGTCGCATTTCGACGCGAATAACTTGAAAACCTTCTGTTTTTTCAAGTTGTGCTTGTAAATAGTTAGCTGACACAAGTGAAACTTCATGTTCTGACGAACCGCCACCACATAATAATAGGATTGTTGTTTGAGTCATTAAAATCTGTCCATGCTGCTGACGAATAAACTATAAATCATGATAATCAATTCAGTGTGAAGTTACACGGTTTTAGCCAAGGAAAACCTTTTTACTGTTGTAACAGGCTAAGTTATAAGCAATAAAGGGGCATAAGCCCCTTTGATCATTTATTCGCGATAAAATCCAGAATCAGTTTAACTTATTGAGTGTCGGAAATTCCGAATTTTTGATGGTATCAATACTTTTGGCAAAAGGTTTCATTGCTTGAAACTCGGTTGGCAGTGTTTTAATTGCTTCAACAGCATCGGCACGAGTTGCGTAGTCACCATAAAGTACGGTGTACCACTTGGTTCCATTCACTACTTTATAATTTTCCCAAATAGGTTGGCCGTCAGAATTGGGCAGTTTACTGGCAAACTGATCAACTTTATTCTGTGATCCAACAGCAACGACCTGAATGGTGTAGCCAAAACGCGGATTCATTGCCGTCTGTTTAGCTGTCGGTGGAATGAGCGCTACTGCGGCTTTGCTTTGAGGGCTCATCTTAACGACTTTTTTCTCTGTATCGTTAGGAGACATCTTCACCACATTCGTTTCGACATTGCTCTCAGAAATTCCAGTAGCCATGCCTTCCTGAGCGACTACTGGTTGCTGAACCGGAGCAACTTTGTACTCTTCACGATGGCTTTCAGAGGTGACATCGGTAATGTATGTATCAGATGCACAGGCAGCCAGAAGCACTGATAAACCGACAATTGTGATTTTTTTCATGAATTGTTCAACGCCTTAAGTAGAAATTACTATAAATCATGCCGATAGCGACGCTCAGAATCAAGCTCGCTTTGTGATTATATACCTTTGTACTGTGATTTATGGCACAAAGTCGCAGTTGTCTCACGACGTAATGATCACAATCAAACCAATATAGTGAACAAGGATAGCATTTGTTCGCTAAGCTAACGGTAATTCGTGAGTGAAAGGTTCATCAACATGAACAATTTAAATCCATTCCTGAAACCAAAATCGATCGCGGTTGTTGGTGCATCAGTACGCTCGCTTCGTGCTGGCAATATTGTGATGAAGAACCTACTTCAAGGAGGCTTCGATGGTGCGATTATGCCTGTCACGCCTTATTATCCATCCGTCTGTGGCGTATTGGCCTACAAAAGTATCGAATCTCTGCCTATCGTCCCTGATATTGCGATTTTATGCACGCACGCAACACGCAACGTCACCTTATTTAAGCAATTGGCAGATAAAGGCATCAGCTCCGTCATCGTACTTTCATCTGATATGTATACTGAAGATGCTCAAGGAGTCGAAATCCAAGCCCAATGTTCTAGAATTGCAAAATCGGCAGGAATGCGCATTTTGGGCCCCAATAGCTTAGGGCTGATCCTACCTTGGTTAAATTTCAACGCTTCGTTTTCTCCTGTCACAGCCTTAAAAGGTAACATTGCCTTTATTTCACAATCTGCAGCGGTTTGTACCACGATTTTAGATTGGGCAAATGACAAAGAGATCGGATTTTCAGCATTTATTTCTCTTGGTAATGCCAGCGACATCGATTTCTCTGACTTGCTTGATTGCCTGAGCACGGATAGACACACCCAAGCCATTTTGCTTTATGTTGATACGATTAAGGATGCTCGCCGTTTTATGTCGGCAGCGCGTGCCGCGTCACGTAACCGGCGAATCTTAGTATTAAAAGGAGGAAGAACGCTTGCTGGACGTAAAGCGGCGCAAGCACATACTGGTGGAGACAATACACTCGACATTATTTATGACTCCGCAATTCAACGCACGGGTATGTTACGGGTGAATAATACCCATGAACTCTTTGCCGCTGTTGAAACACTCACTCACTCCGTTCCATTACGAGGTGAACGTCTTGCTATTATTACCAATGGTGGCGGGCCAGCTATTATGGCCGTCGATACCTTGTTAGATCGAGGCGGAAAGCTTGCCGATCTTGAAGAGTCTACTTATCAAAAACTAAATCAGTGCCTGCCTAAAAGTTGGTCTCACAGTAATCCGGTCGATATGGTGGGTGATGCGGATCATACTCGCTACGTTAATACACTAAATGTGCTGCTAGATAGTGATAAAACCGATGCCATTCTCATTATGCACAGCCCATCTGCGATTGCGCAGTCTGAGCAAACCGCTCAAGCGGTGGTCGACGCGATTAAAGCGCACCCTCGCCATAAACGTTTTAACATCCTAACCAATTGGTCAGGTGAACTTACCGCGCGCCCGGCTAGACAAATATTTACCCAAGCGGGCATTCCAACCTATCGAACGCCAGAAAGTGCAGTAGTGGCATTCATGCACTTAGTCGAGTACCGTCGAAATCAAAAGCAACTAATGGAAACGCCGACGACCGCAGAACTCGTTCACGTGTCAGAAATACACAGCGCGCAGCAATGGATAGCGGAGCAACTGGATATACACCCTACCCGCCACCTTGATACACACCAAATAGGCAAGCTATTTAAATGTTTTAATTTTAACGTATTACCAACTTGGATAGCTTCTGATGCCAGTGAAGCGGTACATATTGCCGAGCAAATTGGTTACCCAGTCGTGGTGAAATTGCGTTCGCCCGATATTACGCATAAATCAGATGTGCAAGGCGTGATGCTCAATCTACGCAACCGCCACGAAGTGGCAAGCGCAGCACAAGCGATATTGGATCGCACGCAGATCTCGTATCCTTCCGCTAATGTTCATGGGTTATTGGTTCAGGCAATGGCAAAGCTCGCTGGCGGTGAAGAGCTCAGGATCAAAGTGATCACTGATACAACCTTTGGCCCGGTCATTTTACTGGGACAAGGTGGTTCAGAATGGGATGAATCAATCGATGCCGCCGCCGCACTCCCCCCACTGAATATGACGCTCGCTCGTTATCTGATTGTCAGAGCAATACGCAGCGGGAAAATTCGGCTGCAAAAACTACCAGAGCCAATGAATATTGATGGGTTATCTGAGTTTTTAGTTCGTATCTCGCAGATGATTATTGAATGTCCACAAATAGATGAATTAGATATTCACCCGGTTTTAGCCAATGGCAATCAATTCACCATATTGGATGCCAACTTAGTCCTAAAAGATTACCAAGGCGACGGACAAAGTAGATTAGCTATCCGCCCCTATCCAAGTGAGTTTGAAGAAAGTGTGATCCTAAAGGACAACTCGGCCATTACCTTACGCCCAATCTTGCCCGAAGATGAGCCGCATCATGCAGAGTTTATCCGTAACGTATCAAAAGAAGATTTGTACAAACGCTTTTTTTCGGATGTCGGCGAGTTTAACCATGAAGCCTTAGCCAATTTTACTCAAATTGACTATGACCGAGAAATGGCTTTTGTCGCAGTGGATCATACCAATGATCAAGAGAGTATTATTGGCGTTTCACGAGCACTCATTAACCCTGAGAATAGCGATGCTGAGTTCGCCATCTTGATCCGTTCGGATTTAAAAGGAAAAGGTTTAGGTAAAATCTTGCTGCAAAAAATCATCGACTATTGTCGCTTGAAAGGAACCTTACAAATTTCCGGCATGACCATGCCAACCAACCGAGGCATGTTGACGCTAGCGCAAAAATTAGGTTTTGAGATTGAAGTGCATTTCGAAGATGGGACGGCAGATATGGTTTTGATCTTAAATAAACCAGAATAAAGCCGTAGCGATCAGATTTGATCACTGCGATCCGCCCAAAATTTTAACTTAGCACCCAGTTTTTCTTGAGGTATTGCACACACCACGACTTTGCTTCGCCCATTTTATTACGCCGCCATGCCATAATGATCTGCATCGATTTTTCTTCAGATCCGCTGATTGCTTTCAGTTTACCTGAGGCGATCAGTGGCTCTGCTATCTGTTTAGGTAATGTGCCAATACCTAACCCTTCCACTAACGCGGCACATTTTGCGCTGAAATTAGTTACCGTCAGACGCGGCTGTTTTTGCAAAATATTCACGCTCATTGCAGGCTGGTCACGCGCGGTATCGGCAATCGCAATCACTCGATACTTTTGCCTTGCTTCTTCATCAAATGCACCGCTTCGTTTGTGCACGTAATGCGAGCTGGCCGCTACCCAAACCATTGACATAGTTCCTATGGTTTCTGCTTTTACATCTTGTGGTAACGTATCGATACGTGGGCAAATCAGCAAATCGGCTCGATCGGTTGAAAGTGACTCCCAACACCCCGCTAAAATTTCTTCTTGAAGACGGATTCGTGTTTTACTGACATTACCTAACGCTTCAACCATTGGGAAAAAATTATGAATAGGGATAATACCGTCAAATGCGACCGTCAAATCCAGTTCCCAACCATTCGCTAACAAGGTTGCGTCATTCACCAATTTTTCTGTCGCCGATAAAATGGCTCTACCCCGCTCAAGAATGAGCAAGCCGGCTTCAGTAAACGTCGCTTTATGCCCTGAACGGTCAAAAATAGTGATATCTAAATCTTGTTCCAATTTTTGGATCTGATAACTCAGCGATGATGGTGCACGGCTTAGCTCATTTGCCGCCGCAGCAAAGCTGCCTCGTCTATCAATCGCATCTAAAATATGAAGCGCTTCTAAGGTAATTGGACTTTGCAAAATGGACATCCTTTGGTGAAATTGCAGTGAGTATGCAATAACGAGTATGCCTTATTTATCATCGTTGTGGTATCTCTGACGGGATGGAAAATAGACGAGGAGAACTGGTTTGGAACCAAAAATCGTAGAAATAACAAAGCCAGTTTAATACTGGCTTTGAGACACATTCATTTAAAAAGGGGTAGAAAAGTTATCAATGAGTGAGTCTATTTCTTATTTTCTGACATCTCTTTCTTAACCATGACCGCTGCAGCCACGATAAAAACGATGATTAATCCAAGCTCCATGTAAAACCTCGATAAGTGTGTAAAATTAAAGGCTAAAATATAAACAACGCGATTCTAGCAGACTGGAAAAATATAGACAGCTTTTAACGTATTGCTAACGTTTTTAGCGACTCAGTTCAAAAAGAGCGTGAATACAGAAAAATGGTAATTTTCATCACATCCGTAACTCTAGATTGTTATATTCTCTTCCTACTTGAAGCTACAGCGGTGTTT
>NZ_NDIO01000127.1:0-5509 GCF_002241085.1 Vibrio sp. V03_P4A6T147 | reverse complement strand
TGCCTACCACCTGCAACGCTCTCAAACCATGATCTTAGCACCTTTATTGAAACTTCCGATGAGTGGATTAAAACTCGCACCGGGATTGAACAGCGCCGCATTAGCCATGTGAATACCTCGGATTTAGCTACGGTGGCCGCCCAACACGCCATCGCTTGTGCTGGGATTGATGCAACTGAGATTGATCTCATCATCATCGCAACCTGTTCGCCAGATTCTCTTATCCCGAATATTGCCTCGAAAGTGCAGCAGAACCTTGGGATTAAAAATGCAGCCGCTTTTGACTTAAATGCAGCCTGTACCGGTTTTGTTTATGGATTAGAAACTGCGACGCGTTTAATGCAAGCAAGCCATTACCGCCATGCGTTAGTGGTGGGTGCTGAGCGTCTCTCTTTTTACATTGATTGGACCAAACGTGATACCGCCGTGTTGTTTGGTGACGGTGCTGGTGCTGTTGTCTTGAGTAAAACCGATAAAGTAGTGGGTTTGCAAGATGCACAAATCGGTTGTGATGCAGAAGGGCGTGATATTTTGGCGGTGCCTAAATTTGGCTCATCGATGGATCGTTTTGCCGCTGATAATGGGTATTGGGATTTTGATTTTGTTGGGAAAGAGATTTTTAAACGCGCGGTTCGAGGCATGGGCGCAGCGGCGCAAACTGTGTTGGCGCGTTCCGGTCTTTCAACCGAACAAGTCGATGTGGTGATCCCGCATCAAGCGAATATTCGCATCATTCAAACCTTGTGTGACTTATCAGGTATTAGCCAAGATAAAGCATTCGTTAACATTCAACACTATGGTAATACGTCTGCCGCGACCGTACCTATTGCATTGTGTGAAGCGGTAGAACAAGGGAAAATCAAACCGAATGATAACCTGCTGGTGGCTGCTTTCGGGGCGGGCTTAACTTGGGGGGCTGGGCACATCAAATGGAGCGAGCGTGTTACCGCGATTAGCCGTAGCCAAGCGCAGTTACCAGAGTGTCAGTCCAGTGCGTTAGAATTATTGGCCAATGCAATTGAGCACTGCCAGCAGCGCCCGCTATCTAAATAACGTTTAGAAAACGAATGTTCACACAGTACAAGCAGTATGAGAACAGGCCACAATGTGGCCTGTTTTACTCTCAATGCTAGGTGTGTAAACTAGGCAATCGCCATGGCGAGCAGGCTAATTGGATGAATGGTTTCTAACGCGGTATTTTCTTCAATTTGCCATTTACAGGTTTCACAATCGGTAATCGCATAGTCAGCTTGCGATGTTTTGATTGCATCAAACAGGTGCGCGCCAATTTTCATTGAAACGTCATAGTTCTCTTCTTTAAAACCGTAGGTTCCCGCTAAGCCGCAGCATTCGCTGTCTAAGACCACTAACTTCAATCCTGGGATCATTTTTAATAATTCAATGGTAAAAATGACATTACCGCTGCGTTCAAGGTGGCAAGGGGTGTGGTAAACCACTTTCAAGTTAACGGGTTTCATTTTAGGCGCATTACCGCTCATGAACTCTTTGAGTAGAAAGCGCGTGACGTACTCGATTTGTTTGACCACCTTACTATTATCAACCCCTAAAACATGAGGATATTCTTGTTGCAAGGTAAACGAACACGTTGATGAGGTGGAGAGGAGCGTCGTTTGACGATCAACTACCGCGGCTTCGATATTTTTCACATTCAATAGCGCATTTTTACGTGCTTTATCGTGAAAACCATTGGCAATCAGCGGTACACCACAGCATTTCTCGTTATCCAGTAACCGTACGCCGATATTCATCGCATTCATCACAGAGACAAAATCTTTACCTAACTGCGGGTGGTTATAGTTAACGTAGCAGCCGTGGAAATAGGTCACTTGCCGGTTATACAGGGGTTGGCGTGTGCAGTTCTGCTTAAACCAACGACGAAACGTGCCGTGTGAGTATTTGGGAAGTGATTTATGATCGTGCACACCAATGGTCTTGTGCATCAGTTTTTTTACCATCGGCATAGCCGTAGCAGCGTTCACTATCGGTGCAAATGGTGTGGCGATCGTGCCAAAAAGATCGGTATGGCTCAGCACGTAATCACGCACCAGCTTTGGACTCAGCGTTTTTTTACCATGTTTGCCACGCGCCACAGCAATTATATCGCCAATTTTTACTCCGGAAGGACAGGCGGTTTCACACCGTTTGCAGTTGGTGCAGAGCTTGAGTAGGTCGTCATAATACTCTGCGCTTTTAATCCTCAAGCGTTCGCCATCCGGCCCGCACTGTTTTGGCCCCGGATAGAGTGGGTTTGCTTTAGCAACCGGGCAATAAACGGTACAAACAGTGCATTTGATGCATTGATCAAAAGAGGTATTTTTGGGTGCGGCTTCAACAAAAGAGGTGCTCATGCTAATACCTCCTGAATGGCTGGTCGAGATTGAGTTTGAGCCATAATTTGAGAGGTAGCGTGGTAAGCGCTGGCAATAGCAACGCCTCCACCGCTGCCTTCAAAGACAGGATCATAACCCGCGAGCATCGAACCACAGCAGTATAAATTGGTAATGATATTACCTTGATGAGTTGGGTTCAGTGACGTGTTGGTCAGCACACCAAAGGTCATGAAAGGGTGAGAGTTTGCTGAGAAAAAGGCATGATTTCGCCATAGAGCGCGATCATGACAGCTCTCCGTCTCTAATTGGAACACGGGTTCGCTAATACCGTGATGAGAAGCCTGTAAACCTTGGCTGAAATAGCTCCCTGTAGCCATCACGAAATGGTCAGCTTGAATCGGCATATCATTGAGATTTTGAGTATGAATGGCGGTCAAACGGTTACCATCAAATTCACCACTGATGACTTTATCGCCTTTTAAATGGGTACCACCCATAGTTAAAAAAGCTCGGCTGAGTGTCTCTTCAATGCGGATGCCCATTAATGATGGCGGCATGGTCGGGACTTCATGCAACTGCAAGTTGGTTTCCAATTTGAGTTTGTTCAGTAAGGTTAACCCATCACCATTGCCCATGATGGCAGGTAGGATCACTAGATCTTGCACAGTGGCATGACGGATCAGTTGATCACAAAAACTGCGCCATGCATGTGGTTGTTTGAGCAAACGAGCAATATCGATGGAGCGCAGTTCGTTGGGGTTATGGCGAAGTGCTTCGAAACCCGGAATCGTGATATTGATGATCTCACTTGGGATAGCCGAAAATGCAGGTAGAGCGCGTAAGTTATCTTGCAGCATATGTGGTTGAAAATCTCGATAACCATCGATGGCGAGCAGCACAATACGCTTAAAATCAGCATTCGTTTTATGTTGATAAACATAAGGTTGTGATAACCAAGTGGCTTTCAATGTCCCCATCGGAGTTATGCGATAGTGGTTACTATTATCCGCTTGGTGTGTCAGCGGCATGCCGCGTTGCTGCAGCGTTTTTTGAAACCACATTAACCCTTGCGAAATAGTGTCAGCGCCAATTTTACTGTAAGGGTGATTCGGGGCTTGTTGACGTAATGCTTCCATGGCGAGCAAAGGGGATTCAACCGCTTCGCCGCTAGGCAGTTTACCCAGAACATCGATGGAACCGGATGAAAAATGCAGAGCACTTTGGCCTTGACTGATCAGTGCTGTTTTTAGGCCCGCTTGTAAGCAGCGAAGACCTGCACTGTAACCTGCAATTCCACCACCGATAATTGTGACGTCGTATTTCATCATAACGTCTCCTCACTTTCATTTTGCTTGTGTTGCGTTGGAATGTCATTGGCTCCGAACAAGCCTTCGTAAATCCAGTAACTGAATTCAGCTTCGCGCAGTGCATCTCCCCAGAAAATCGGTTTAATGCCTTTCCAGCGCTCTTCTAAAAACTCAACCAACAGTTGGCTCGATTGGTTTCCCGAAACGTGACCATATTCTTGAAATAAGCTGGCGGCGCGATAGCTGCAAAGCTCTCCTTGGCACGGCCCCATACCTAAACGAGTGCGGCGACGTAAATCGACCAAGTTATTTACATCGAGTTGTTTAATTGCGTATTCAATTTCGCCCGCGGTCACCATTTCACATTCACAAATAACCGCTTGGCTCTTTGCATCATCAGATAAGAAATTTTGTGCGCGCTCACCATGGCGATAAATAGCCGATTCATAGACGGGCTTGGCAATGCTGGCGGTCTTTCTCACCTGTTTTGGGGTTTCGTTGGAGCCGGGTAGGGCGCGAGTATGAGTTTCGCAAGGAGTATTATTGCCCAGTTTTTTAGCGACTAAATCGGTCGCCCATTCTGCCATTAGGCGGTAAGTCATTAATTTACCGCCTGTAATCGTGGTGAGGCCTTTCAATCCATCGCGTTGTTCGTGGTCAAGTAATACGATGCCGCGACTGATGTTTCGGCCGCTGCCATCATCATTAATAGAGACCAATGGACGCACACCCGCATAAGCGCGTAATACACGAGTATTCGCCATGATGGGGGCCAGTTTCGCGCCTTCGGCCAGTAGTATATCAACCTCTTTTTCAGTCACGTGCAGGTTGTCAATTTGGTCGTAGTCAATGTGTTCAGAGGTAGTACCGATAAGTGAAATGGTATCACCAGGGACAAGAATATCGGCATCAGAAGGCTTGCGACAGCGGTTGATCACAAGGTTGTTGATACGATAATCAAGGATCAGCAATGAGCCTTTCGCGGGGAACATTTTGATGTTGAGATCGGCGTATTCACAGATGTTTTGTCCCCATATTCCAGCTGCGTTAATCACTTCTTTGGCGAAAATCTCATACTGTTGATGAGTGCTGAGCTGTAAACAGCGTACGCCTAATACTGTGTCACCTTGGCGGATCAGCGACGTCACAATGGTTTTGTTCATGATCCGCGCACCATGCTCTTTGGCGTCTAGCACATTGGAAGCGCATAAACGAAAAGGATCGAGTGTGCCATCGGGTACTTTTATCGCGCCAACAAGGTTTGGGTTAACATGAGGCTCTAAACGCAGTGCTTCTTTGGCAGAAAGCGGCTCGGTTGTAATCCCTGCTTGAGCGCACGCGTCGATAAACGTGCTTTGAAAAGCAAGATCGTCTTCAGGCAGAGTAATGAACAGGCCGTCGGTTTTCTCTACACAATGTCTAGCGATATTTTTTAAAATTTGATTCTCTTGGATGCACTCTTTGGC
Source organism: Vibrio sp. V03_P4A6T147 (assembly GCF_002241085.1). Taxonomy (NCBI): domain Bacteria; kingdom Pseudomonadati; phylum Pseudomonadota; class Gammaproteobacteria; order Vibrionales; family Vibrionaceae; genus Vibrio; species Vibrio sp. V03_P4A6T147. Next base: position 385 of record NZ_NDIO01000127.1, on the reverse strand, counting down.
CGATTCAGGATCGGTAACTGCGTAACGTGCCCCTGAGTGTAATAAACCGTGATTTCGCCCGGTGGTACCAGAAGCAATATCATCCTTTTCTAGCAAAATACACGCAATGCCGCGCAGTGCGCAGTCGCGCATGATCCCAGTACCGGTTGCTCCGCCACCAATGATAACAACATCGGTTTCAAATCGTGTGGTTGTGGTCATGGTGAAACCTTATTCGATGAAAAACTTATATTTAGTGTGGCATTTTCAATAGAAAATGTTCGATATGTTGCTCACAAAAGCGCGAATGAGCGAAATTGTGTTTCATTTTGGCGGTAATTTTATCTTTGTATGTTATTTCATATCAAAATGATGAACGGTTTAACAATTTAGGTTGTGTTAATTT
>NZ_NDIO01000194.1:0-8860 GCF_002241085.1 Vibrio sp. V03_P4A6T147 | reverse complement strand
GGTGATGTTAGCTGTACACGAAAACACTTTACAGATTACACAATTAAGTCAAAAAGCGATTCAACAACTTGCTCCCTCCTTTGCGCAATTACCACATACGGAGCATGCTGATGGTCAGTATCGTTTACGGCGCTACTCTGTGGTTCAATTTAACAAAGGGAAAGTCGAGGCGTTGGACAAGCATGACTTTATGCAAACCGATCAAATCAATCATTTTCAAGGCAACATTAAGCGTCATTTCGATCCTATTTTACCCTCTACGTTACAAAGTGACGGGATGAGAGAAGTGTGCGAGGTGTTTGTGAGTACGAATGGTCTGCCTAATGGGCAAGAGATTGAAATCCATCAGATCCGAATTGCTGCTGTGTTTGATGAGACGCAAGTCGCGCCAGAAGGTGTCCATCAAGACGGTTTTGATCATATTGCGTTGGTGGGGGTGAATCGCCACAACATCGTCGGCGGTGAAATTATGCTGTATCAAGACTGCCATGAAGCCCCTTTCTTTCGGAAAGTGTTAGAAAATGGTGAGATTGCGATGCTCGCGGACAGTAAGTTATGGCATAACGCTTGTCCTATTCGCTCAATTGAGCATGGGCAAGAAGGTCATATGGATGTTTTTGTGTTAACCGCTAAGGATGGCCGAAATGATCTTCACTCCTGAAAAAGTGCGTACGCAGTTTAGTGCTTTGTCGCAAAAATATCATGGTAAGTCAGTGAGTTTCTTAGATGGTCCAGGTGGCTCGCAAGTACCTAAGTCGGTAATAGAAAAAATGAGTGAATATCTGGGCCATTTTAACTCTAATTTGGGCGGACACTATTTTTCAAGCCAAATCACCACTGATTTAATGCAGCAGGCTCGTGAGTCGGTGCAAGCGCTTCTGAACGCTGAGTCATCAGGAAATATTGTATTTGGCGCGAATATGACCTCGTTGACTTTTCAGCTAAGTCGAGCCATTAGCCGAGATTGGCAAGTGGGCGATGAAGTGATTGTTACTGCGCTTGACCATTACTCCAATGTCTCCAGTTGGCAGCAAGCGGCGCAGGATAAGCACGTTACAGTGCACCAGATAAAGGTGAACCAACAAGATTGTACTTTGGATATTGAGCACCTACTGTCATTGCTCAACCCTAAAACAAAGCTGGTCGCGGTCACTTATGCTTCGAATACCACAGGATCTATTGTCGATGTTAAACGCATTGTGGATGCGGCGCATCAAGTCGGCGCGATGGTGTATGTGGATGCCGTTCACTATGCTCCGCACCATTTGATTGATGTACAAGAATTAGGCTGTGATTTTTTAACCTGTTCGGCATATAAGTTTTTTGGTCCACACGTTGGTATCGCTTATATCGCTTCGCAGTGGTTACATGCACTTAAACCCTACAAAGTTGAACCTGCAACCAATATTGGTCCGGGACGTTTTGAAACGGGTACGCAGAGTTTTGAAGGTTTGGCAGGCGTGATTGCTGCAGTGGAATATTTGGCGCAATGGGGAGACGCGAGTGGCTCGTTAAGAGAGCGTTTGATCGATAGTTTCATTCAATACAACCAGCATGAACGCCAATTAAGTGAGTATTTTCTGTATAAACTTAAAGGATTGAGTTCGGCTAAGCTCTATGGCCTGACCAAGGCTAACAGTGAGCTACGTACACCGACCTTTGCCATTCGCTTAGCTAATCACCACCCAGAATTTGTGGCCAAAACATTGGGCGAGCATAATATTTGTGTGTGGAATGGGCATTTCTATGCGCTTGGTTTAGTGCGTCAGTTAGATCTTGAAAACAGCGGTGGAGTTGTCCGTATCGGTTTTATGCACTACAACACGCGCAGTGAAATTGACGCTTTGTTTGATGTCTTATCCACACTAGCGTAACCAAAGTGGCCCGGAAATCTGTCGAAAGAAAGATTTCTGGGGCACAGTGCCTTTTTTAGCTTTCATCTTCGGTTGGCTCTAAGGGTAACTCTTCGATCACAATTGGCTCTTTGGGACCTAAAAATTTAGGTTGAGTATTCGTGATATAGAGATCTAAGAATGCTTTCGTACGAGCAAAGACCTCACGCAGCCTCACTTTAAAACCAGAACGAGTTGTTGGCCCTGCAACCGCTAAACACTGAGCATTAATGTTATGGTAGTTGGCAATAAAGAGTGCTCGCTCACAATGAAATTGTTGAGAGATGATCAAAAAATTGTCGGTTTCGAAAATACGTTTTGCGCGAACAATGGAGTCCAAAGTACGAAACCCTGCATAATCTAAGTAAATATGTTCACTCGGGATCCCTGCGCGCAGCAGATCGCGTTTCATCGTCCACGGTTCATTGTACGAACGGTGAGCATTATCACCACTGAGTAAAAACCCTTTTACCTTGCCTTGCTCATACAAAGCGATCGCGGCTTCAATTCGGTGGGTATAGTAGTCATTGAGCGTTTTACCCAAGTACTTACTGGTTCCAAGTACAACAGCGACTTGGAATTGACCGACTTGATTTTGCTCGGTGACGATTTGTTTTTCGGCTTGCCAACTGACCCAGCGATCAATGCCAAGCACAAAAAGGCTTGAAATGAACAACAGTACAGACACGTAGCGAAGCAGCGTGTGAACCCGCTTTTTCCAAACAGGGCGAGAGTGATTTGAAGATGAAAATTTTAACACTAAATTTGACGGTTCCTTTGTGCCCAGATCCCGATAGCAATAAAGCAGAGCATAATAATGCTAAACATCATGCCTGATTCTAACTGCGAAAGTGTCCGAGCAAGGTAAGGGCTCGCTTTGATGATCACCAAACCGTAGCCGAATGCGTTAATCAATATAAACGTAAATGTGCGAACGACAAAGTGTTGGTTGCGCATTAGCTTGCGCATCGCGGCGTTAATCTCTCCACCGAGCATCACGAGCAAACAAGCGATAAATGCAGTTGATATCTCCGTTAAATACGGTGATAAGTAATGCCCTGCGGGCGCTAAAAAGTTCATCATATTGACTCACAGAAAAAGCCCCTAAACATCAGCCGAAGCTTAGGGGCAGCAGAGTAGGAGCTTAGAAAGCAGTGCGTTTGTAGCGGCGGTATACTGGCTGCCAAAAATGCTGCTCAATGGCGGTTTCTAACACATCATCTGGGATCTCCAGTGCAACACCTTGCTCAATTGCTTTTTTCGCTACCGCAAACGCAATTTTCTTGGAAACGGAGTGAATGGCTTCCAGTGGTGGAAGTAACGCACCATGCCCATTAAGCGCCAGAGGTGAACAGTTGGCGAGTGCGCGGCTTGATTCCATCAGCATCTCATCAGTAACTCGACGCGCATTGACCGCCAGTACGCCTAAGCCGATACCAGGGAAAATATAGCTATTGTTGCATTGTGCAATTGGGTAGGTTTTACCGTTATGCAACACGGGAGCAAACGGGCTGCCTGTGGCGACGAGTGCTTCACCGTTGGTCCAACGGATAATGTCATTGGGCGTCGCTTCAACACGGCTGGTTGGGTTCGATAGTGGGAAAATAATCGGGCGTGGGCAGTGTTTATGCATCTCAGTGATAATCTCTTCACTGAATAGTCCCGGAGCCCCAGAAACACCAACCAACACCGTTGGCTTGCCATTTTTCATTACTTCCAATAATGAGAAACCATTACCTTCTGTATTCCAATCATGCGTGTCTTTGTTTTTTTGCACGAGGCGCTGTTGGAAATCAAGTAGGTTAGGCATTCCTTCTTGCAGCAGACCCCAGCGGTCAACCATATAGACTTGAGAACGAGCTTGAGCATCTGAAATACCTTCTGACACCATTTGCGCGATGATTGCTTCGGCAATACCACAGCCTGCAGAGCCGGCACCAAGAAAAGCGATACGCTGCTCGGAGAGTTGACTGCCCGCGGCTTTGCATGCGGCCAATAGCGAACCTACAGTCACCGCCGCAGTGCCTTGAATGTCATCGTTAAAACAACAAATACGGTTTTTATAACGCTCTAATAGTGGCATTGCGTTCTTTTGCGCAAAATCTTCAAATTGGATCAGTGCATCAGGCCAGCGACGTTGCACCGCTTGGATGAACTCTTCTACAAATGCATCATATTCAGCCCCAGTAATCCGAGGGTGACGCCAGCCCATGTACATCGGGTCAGCCAAGCGCTGTGGGTTATTGGTTCCAACATCGAGCACGACCGGTAAAGTATAAGCAGGGCTAATACCACCACATGCGGTATAAAGTGCCAGTTTTCCGATAGGAATACCCATGCCACCAATTCCTTGGTCGCCCAAGCCGAGAATGCGTTCACCATCGGTCACTACGATAACTTTTACGTTATGGTTCGCTGCATTATTGAGTAAGTCATCGATGCGATCTCGATTCGGAAAGGAAATGAACAGACCGCGGCCGCGACGATAAATATTTGAAAAGTTTTCACACGCGGCACCCACCGTTGGTGTGTAGATGATGGGCATCATCTCAGTGATGTGGTTTTGTACTAAACGATAGAATAAGGTTTCGTTAGTATCTTGAATATTACGCAGATAGATATGCTTATCCATATCACTTTCAAAGCTGCAGTATTGTTGGTATGCGCGAACAACTTGTTCTTGTATCGTTTCCGTCGTTTCAGGAAGCAGGCCTTCTAAGTTGAAGGAACTGCGCTCTTCAGCACAAAATGCACTGCCTTTATTGAGCAAAGGCGTGCTGAGTAGAGCGGGGCCCGCATAGGGAATATAAAGAGGGCGTTTATCATTATTCATTGTCGGCCTATTTTAGGGTAGAAGGGAACTCAAAAATGATAACGGTTTACTCATGAGATTGTAAATAGACGAGCGGCGACACATGGCACAGAATACTGAAGAATGCCGATAAAAACGGTAGAATTCTCCGTGTTAATTGCTGAGGGCATCAATGTACACATGTTTGTCTATTGGTCTCCTTAAGCAGAGATTTCAAAAGTAGTGTTGAGCGATGATCACTTTAAGTGATAAAGCGACTTTTTGTTCACGGTTTGAAATATTAATCAATCAGACACATATGTCAGTAAGTCTGTTTATGCCTTGTTACAAACCTGGTTTTGATATAGCCAATCCATTCGGTTTTAAGGCATAAAAGACTGTTTTTTTATATCCTATTGCTATATGAACAATCATGGATGATATTGAGTACAGTGTGCTGCCAATTTGTCGGGGGACAAAATGAATACACAAGAAAGGACACGGGTGGTGTTTGATTACACTACATTTCTTGGCGCGTCATGTAATAAGAAATGGACATTCCTCGAAGCCATGACGTCATTTGCACCGATTTTTGGTACGGTATGGAAAGACAGCATTAAAGAATTATCAAGCCCAGAGGATCGCCTATGGGAAATGGCGTTGAAGTCGTTATCAACACGCCGTAGTGATGAAGCGAATTTAATTTCACTGGTGAGATTGGCGAAATTAGAGGGGATTGAAGAGCTAAAATTAGTAATGCCGTATGCGTTGGATTCTGAACAGATCCAATTGATTCAAAATAAAAGCCAATCTTTGATAAAAAATACAAAACCAGACGAATTTATTATCACCCTGTAAGGGGATACCGATAACGGGGCATATTTAATGTCCCGTTATTGTTGAGTACTAGTCAATCAAGCCATATTGAGAACGCAGGATCGTAATGATCTCTTGCTTTGGGTTTTGGCTTAATACGATCGGTTGGCCAACAATTTTCTCTGCAATCGCAAGATAGGTGTTGGAAATATCCATTAATGCAGCCAAAGGCAGCGCATTATCACGTGCAAGCGCTTCTCGCTCAGCCATCCGTTCTTTGTTGAGTAAAATATCTGGGTCAGGGAAGTAGTTGAGCAAGAATTGACGAAAACCCTCTTTCGAATTTTCCACAATACGTCCTTGCTGATAGGAAGCACTGTCCCAGATGCGAGAAGAGTCCGGCGTACCCACTTCATCCATATAAATGAGTTTCTCAACGCCGTTGGCATCGGTGACATAACCAAACTCAAACTTGGTATCGACGAAAATTTGCTCTACTTGGCAGAGTGCATGGCTAATGACGCTGAAGCCTTCTTTTAATAGCTTTTCGTACAAGGCAATATCTTCGACACGACTGAAGTTAAAAGCGGCAAAATTTTCTTCAATATTATGACGTGAGATATTGACATCATCGGCTTCTGGAACACCGGGAATGCCTTTTAAGATGCCTTTGGTTGATGGTGTAATGAGCAGTTCTGGCAGTTTTTTATCTTTCTGCAAGCTTTCTGGTAATTGAATACCACAAAAATCTCGTTCACCTTTTTCGTAAGCACGCCACATTGAACCAGTAATATACTGGCGACAAATCGCTTCAATTTTGATTGGCTTGGCTTTCTGCACAATCCATACAAAAGGATGAGGAATATCTAAAATATGGCTATCGGCTAACCCGCTCTCTTTAAATAGCTTAAACCAGTGGTTTGAAATCGCGTTCAATGCCGCGCCCTTACCTGGTACACCTTTGATGCCACCTTCGGCATGCCAGATACAATCAAAAGCGGAAATACGGTCACTGATTACCATAATGGCTAAAGGTGCATCAGGAGCAACGTTGTAACCTTTTTCTTTGATCAAACGCTGGCTATCTTCTGGAGTTAGCCAATAAACAGAGCGAACTTTGCCGCTATGAACAGGTTGGTGAGTGCGAATTGGGAGGTCGTCATTGACGGCAAGGATTTGATCAGCAAGGCTCATTTAGACATTCCTATCTTTTTCAAACGTCATACAGAGAAGATATCGGTTAGCTCAACGCTAGTAAGGATATCGATAAACTTTGCGCATCATACCAGAACTATTTTCTGCTGCCAGATAAAAAGCAAACGATTGCTTTCCGTTTGGAAAATTAAGCTGTGCTGAGTTGAATTCAGGAGAAAAGATGCAGTTCTGAGCCGATAAAGCGGCAAACATTGAGATAAAAGCGAAGTAATTAGAGGGGCGATGACTCGCCAAAAGCCACACATGTGACTTTGGCGAGTAGCACTGAGGATTATTAGGTTTAGCTGAGTAAAATTAAAATAGTTCCTGTCAGTGTCATCAGTATATTGGCGATAGCGTAGGTGCCAGCATAACCCAATGCGGGAATGGTCGATTTTGCGTAGTCGTTAACGATATCCATCGCTGGTGCGCAGGTTCGTGCACCGATAATCGCACCAAATAGAAGCGCGCGGTTCATTTTCAAAATGTACGCACCAACCAAATAGGCAAAGACGACTGGCACCACGCTGACTAAAAATGCAAGGCCGATCACTTGTACGCCCACTTCTGAGAGGTGCTGGAACATTTTTCCGCCAGCACTTAAGCCAATGCCTACCATAAAGAACATCAAACCTAGGTCTTTCACCATATTTAATGCCCCTTGCGGTACATAGCCGAAAGTGGGGTGGTTGGCTCGTAAAAAACCAAGCATAATGCCAGAAAGCAGTAGCCCAACCGCGTTGCCTAAACCGAAGGAGACTTGTCCAAAGGTCATGGTGATCAAACCAAACAAAATGCCGAGAATAAAGAAGCTACAAAAGGCGAGTAAATCGGCCATTTGACTATGGATAGAGATGAAACCTATCTTATCAGCCAAGCCTTGAACACGGCTTTTTTCACCACTGACTTGCAGTACATCGCCTTTGGCAAGCACAATGTCTAAGTCCATTGGCATTTCAATTTGTGCGCGTATCACTCGGTTCAGGAAACAACCATATTCGGATAAATTCAGATCCGATAGGCGTTTACCGGCAATACTGTCACTTTTTACGACGATTTCCTCTTCAGAGATGCGCAAATCAAGTAGGTTGCGATCAAACACCTCTTTACCATTTCGAAAGCTAGGGTCTAGCCTTGCATGGCTGTCAGGGAAGCCGACCAATGCAATTTCATCCCCTTCTTGCAAAATGGCGTCACCGTCAGGATGGGCAAGAATACCATTACGTCGGATGCGTTCAATATAACAACCGGTTTGGCGATAAATACCAAGCTCACGTAAATTGCGTCCATCAATCCAGTTGATCAACTCTTGACCAACACGATAGGCACGGATGATGGGTAAATAGACTTTGCGTTGACCGCTACCACCTAATCCACGCTCTTGAGCAATCTGTTGAGCAGAATCAGAGAGGTTTTGTTTTTGCAGCTTAGGCAGTAACTTGGCAAACATGATCATACTGATAAGACCAATTAAATAAGCCATCGCATAACCCACCGAAACATTATCTAAAATAAGGGATAAATCCATATTTCTTGGAATGGTGGCTAGCCCGGAGTTTAACGCATCTTGTGCGCCTACTAATACGGGGGTGGAGGTTAATGCACCTGCCATCATACCAGCAGCTAAGCCAAAATCGAGGCCGAGATAATAACTGCCAAAATAGGTAATCCAAGTGGCGGTAATGAGCACCACTAAACTTAAGATGAGATAATGTTTTCCGTCACGGAAAAATATGCCAAAAAAGTTAGGGCCAGCTTCAATGCCGACACAATAGATGAACAGCATGAAACCTATGGTTAAGGCTTCAGCATTGAAGGAAAAACCAAGGTGCCCCATGATGAGTGATGTAATTAACACCCCAATAGAGTTGCCTAGTTGTAAGCTACCAAAACGAATTTTGCCAAAACCAAGGCCAATCGCTAAGACAACAAAAATAAGAAGAATAGGGTTCTGATCAAGCAAAAGTACGACGTCGATATTCACGGCTCAACTCGTTATGTGTGCCAAGTGGGGTAGGTAAAGTGTGGGAATTGTATCTGAATATTGCAAAAAGATAAGTGAAATTTGTGACAATTGACATTTCATTGACTTAATTTGAGAGAAAGAGCCATTTATCTATAAATAGCAAAAACCCGCTAAAAATCAGCGGGTTTTTATGTTTCTTGG
>NZ_NDIO01000218.1:0-5572 GCF_002241085.1 Vibrio sp. V03_P4A6T147 | reverse complement strand
ATATATAATTAACCATAACCTATTGATTTTCATGGTTTGTTTTTATTTTATCTGTTTTTGTTTATTTTTTTATGTTGAGCTAATTTGTGCCTGATAATTTTTTAACGTTTTTAACGTCAGTTTATTTACCGAAAACAACGTGATGGATTTATGCAATCTTTGATTTCACGCAATAAAATAGAGGGTTAGCGCGTGTATTATTCGCCTGTTAATAAAAATATTTCTCATTACCACTACCATTGAGAGCAAGATAGATGAAATTATCTCAATTAAATGAAGGGGATAGCGCGAGCATTGTCGCGTTCAATCAACTTCCAAATGACATTCGTAAAAAATTGATGGTGATGGGCTTGCTGCCTCTAACTACTGTTACGTTAATCAGAAGAGCTCCTATGGGAGATCCACTTCAACTTGAAGTGAGAGGCGTCTCTTTAGCGGTACGTGAAAATATAGCCGCTTGTATTGAAGTGGAGAGAGCGTAGTGCGATATCAAATTCTAACCGTTGGTAACCCTAATAGTGGCAAAACAACGTTATTTAATGGACTGACAGGTTCTAAGCAGCAAGTCGGTAACTGGGCTGGTGTTACAGTTGAGAAAAAAACGGGTCGCTACACTCATTCTGGAGATGAATTCATACTAACGGATTTGCCGGGTATCTACGCACTTGACAGCGGGAATGACAGTAACAGCATTGACGAATCCATTGCCTCTAGAGCGGTTCTTACACATCCTGCCGATTTAATCATTAACGTTGTGGACGTGACGTGTTTGGAGCGCAGTCTCTATATGACGCTTCAATTGAGAGAGCTCGGGCGTCCAATGATTGTGGTTTTGAATAAAATGGATGCTTTAAAAAGAGAGCGTCAAAGCCTAGACATTCAACAACTTGAGAAAGTTCTAGGTTGCCCCGTTTTTATGCTTTCTGCTACCAGTAAAGAGCAGGTGAGTCGATTCAAAGAAAAGCTGCATAAAGTACTGCTGCAAGGCGTAGCTCTTAAAGAACTGGTATTGGATTACGGTAGTGCATTTGAACAATCGATCGGAAAATTAGCCACTATTTTTCAACATAAGCAAGTGGCACCTCGCGCATTGGCTATTCGTGCCTTAGAAAATGATCTTTTGGTGATTAATGGATTACCAGAAGTGCAGCGTGAGCTTATCCAGAAAGAGCAATTGCAAAGTGGTTTGGATATTGATCTGCATGTCGCTGATACCAAATACACATTTTTGCATGAACAGTGCCAGCAGATCCGCAAAACCGAAGGGAAACTAAGCCACAGTTTTACACAAAAAGCAGATAAGCTGATTTTAAATAAATGGGTGGGTGTACCGTTTTTCTTTGTGGTTATGTACTTAATGTTTATGTTCTCGATCAATATTGGGAGCGCTTTCATTGATTTCTTCGACATTGGCGTCGGGGCGTTATTGGTTGATGGCGGGCACTACTTACTGGATGATCATTTGCCTATTTGGCTAGTGACATTATTAGCAGATGGCCTTGGCGGAGGTATTCAAACCGTCGCCACATTTATCCCAGTTATCGCTTGTTTGTACTTATTTTTAGCTGTACTCGAAAGTTCAGGCTATATGTCTCGCGCGGCTTTTGTTTTAGATAAAGTGATGCAGAAGATAGGCCTACCGGGTAAAGCGTTTGTTCCGCTTGTTTTAGGATTTGGTTGTAACGTTCCCGCGATTATGGCGACCCGAACTCTAGATCAAGAACGTGAACGTAAATTAGCGGCATCGATGGCACCCTTTATGTCATGTGGTGCACGTTTGCCAGTGTATGCGCTATTTGCTGCGGCATTTTTCCCTGAAAGCGGTCAAAATGTAGTTTTTGCTCTTTATTTATTGGGCATTTTAGCCGCAGTGTTCACTGGTTTGGTTTTGAAGCATACGCTCTATCCGGGTTCAAGCGATAGCCTAGTCATGGAGATGCCAGATTACGAGATCCCAACGGTACAAAACGTCATGATCAAAACATGGCAGAAATTAAAACGTTTTGTTCTCGGTGCAGGGAAAACGATTGTCATCGTCGTTATGATCTTAAGCTTCCTCAATTCAGTTGGTACTGATGGCAGCTTTGGTAATGAAGATAGTGACAACTCCGTGTTATCAAAAGTGGCTCAAGTGGTTACTCCGGTATTTGCTCCTATTGGTATCAATCAAGATAACTGGCCAGCGACAGTGGGTATCATCACGGGTATTTTTGCAAAAGAAGCGGTAGTCGGAACATTAAACAATTTATATACCTCTGCTGAAGGTGATGAAAGTGAATATGACCTAATGGCGAGCCTACAAGAAGCGGTTATGTCTATTCCAGAAAACCTAACGGGATTAAGCTTCTCTGATCCGCTCGGTATCGAAGTCGGAGACTTGACAGACAGTAGCGCAGTGGCTGAAGAGCAAGCCGTAGATGCCTCAATCTTTGGTAATTTGAAACAGCACTTTGTCACTGGTCATGCCGCATTTGCCTACCTTATCTTCATTTTGCTTTACACGCCTTGCGTTGCAGCCATGGGGGCTTATGTTCGTGAGTTTGGGGCGAATTACGCTCGTTTTATCGCAGTATGGACGATGGGGCTTGCGTATGGTGGCGCCGCGCTTTATTACCAAGCGACTAGGATCACTGAAACCCCAGTTGAAAGTTTAACGTGGATTATTGCCATTATTATGGTGAGTTTGTTGACCTTTAAAATGCTTAAGCGAAAAGGACTCCAGCAGAAAACGGTGCTTGAGGTACAAGTGGCATGATATTAAATGAGTTAAAGCGCTACATTGAAGAGAATGGGATCGTTAGCCGCTCGGCGATTGCGAAAAAGTTTTCGCTCAGTGAGGACGGCGTTGACGCTATGTTAGCCGTGTGGATAAGAAAAGGTGTGTTGTCGCGCACTATCGATACCAACAAGGCTCACCACGTAACAAGAGTGCGTTATGGGCTTAACCGAAATAACGGGCTGTCTTTGACTGTCGTACTTTAGTCATAATTGATGCTAGGCATTCTGTCTGGTAAACGAAAGCCGCTGATGTCAGCGGCTTTCAAACTTTTACCTAATATATGGTGTGAGAGACGACGTTTATCCTTTTCTAAAAATAGAACTCAGTGATAGAACATTTTGGATTCTGGTTAAGATCGCTTGCTGTTCTTGTTCGGCTCTCACTATCCCTTGAGTATTGCCCCAGATAGGCCCAGGCCATGCTATGTCATTTTTAAATCGAGCAACATGGTGAATATGGAGCTGAGGAACCATGTTACCCAGCGCACCTAAATTGAGTTTATCTGGACAAAACGTGGCTTCAAGAGCTTGGCTAACGGCTTGAGATTCGCATAAAAATTGTTGCTGTTCCTGCATTGGTAGATGATGCAGCTCTTTCAAATTGGCACGTTTAGGCACCAGAATAATCCAAGGTACGGCATTATCTTTATGGAGTAAGGCTAAGCAAAGAGGAAATTCACCAATGACGGAAGTGTCTTTGGCCAGTTGCGGGTGGAGTTCAAAATTCATGTCAATCTCACTTGCACGGATGTTATCACCGATAAAAGAAAAGGCTGACCATGGTCAACCCTTTCATTCACTCATAGCTGTCGTTACATACGTTCTAATGTATCAATACCGAGTAGCGACAGACCTTGCTTGATGGTTTTTGCTGTCAACGCAGCCAGTTTTAGGCGGCTTTGTTTCACACTTTCATCTTCAGCGACTAAGATTGGGCATGCTTCATAGAAGCTAGAGAATTGGCCAGCTAATTCAAATAGGTAGCTACACATAATGTGAGGTTGGCCTTCGCGGGCAACAGCTTGTACCGCTTCTTCAAACTGCAGAAGTTTCGCAATCAAAGCTTTTTCTTTCTCTTGTGTGACTTTAATTTCACCCGTCAGGTTATCCATCGATACGCCTGCTTTAGCAAAAATTGACGCGACACGTGTGTAGGCATACTGCATGTAAGGTGCAGTGTTACCTTCAAATGCCAACATGTTGTCCCAGTCAAACACGTAATCGGTAGTGCGGTGCTTAGAAAGATCAGCGTATTTCACTGCAGCCATCGCGACAGTATTGGCAATGTTCGCTTTTTCTGCGGCGTCTAAATCAGGGTTTTTGGATTCAATTAATTTAGCGGCACGCTCTTGCGCTTCATCGAGAAGATCGGCCAGACGAACAGTACCGCCAGCACGAGTTTTGAACGGGCGGCCATCTTTGCCTAGCATCATACCAAAGGCGTGGTGTTCAAGAGTCACTTCTTCAGGTACATAGCCCGCTTTGCGGACAATCGTCCATGCTTGCATTAGGTGCTGATGTTGACGCGAGTCGATAAAGTACAACACACGGTCCGCACCTAAGGTTTCATAACGGTATTTTGCACACGCGATATCGGTTGTGGTGTATAAGAAGCCGCCATCACGTTTTTGGATGATAACGCCCATTGGCTCGCCATCTTTATTTTTGTATTCTTCAAGAAAAACGACTTGTGCGCCATCATCTTCTTGCGCCAAACCTTTTTCTTTTAAATCGGCTACGATGCCGGGCAACATGTCGTTGTACATGCTTTCGCCCATCACATCATCGCGCGTGAGCGAAACATTCAAACGATCATAGTTACGCTGGTTTTGGATCATGGTGATGTCCACCAATTTTTTCCACATTTGAGCGCAGAATTCGTCACCGCTTTGTAGTTTGACCACATAATTTCGTGCTTTAGCAGCAAACACTTCATCTTCGTCGTAGAGTTTTTTTGACTCACGATAGAAAGCTTCAAGATCGGAAAGTTCCATTGAAACTTCGTTACCAGATTCTTGTTGCACACGTTCAAGGTTGGCTATCAACATACCAAATTGCGTGCCCCAGTCACCGATGTGGTTGGCGCGGATCACTTTATGGCCTAAAAATTCCAAGGTACGTACAACGGCGTCACCAATGATGGTTGAGCGTAAGTGGCCTACATGCATCTCTTTGGCAACGTTAGGCGCTGAGTAGTCTGCGACGATCGTCTTCTGCGCTTCTTTGGTTACACCAAGGTGCTCATCTGCTAGGGCGATATCCGCTTGTTTAGCAAGAAACGCTTCACTGAGGAAAATGTTGATAAAACCTGGGCCTGCAATTTCCGTTTTGCTCGCAATGCCATCGAGGTCCAGAACATCCAATACTTTTTGAGCAAATTCTCGCGGGTTGGTACCCAGTTGCTTAGCTACGCCCATGATGCCATTGGCTTGATAGTCACCAAATTGCGCTTTGGCCGATTGGCGAACAGCAGCAGGACTGCCAGCTGGTGCGCCTGCGGCTTCAAGAGCCTGAGATACTTTGTCATTAATCAGTGCTTGGATATTCACACGCGTTTCCTTTAATTCTTGGAATTGCAAAGGTATGCATTTTATTCACCATTTAGTGCCAATACATATCTTAATTTTGTTCATCATTTGGCGCACATAATACCAATTTTATTGAGGCGCTTATAGGGACTAAATTAGGAAATTTTCTACTTTTCGAAGAGTTGTTGGTACTATTAGACGATAATCATCATTTTGGACCATTTAAATGCTTGAACCATTGAAGAATGCAGCGCTTCATCCTGAAC
>NZ_NDIO01000148.1:0-31316 GCF_002241085.1 Vibrio sp. V03_P4A6T147 | reverse complement strand
CCATGGAGCAACTCGACTTTTTTAAAGTGCTGAGCCCTTGTATCGGTGTATGTTCAGTTGATGACAAAGGTTATTGCCAAGGCTGTATGCGTAAAAGGGAAGAGCGTTTTAACTGGCTCTCAATGACTGCTGCGCAGCAACTGCATGTCATAAAATTATGCCAACAGCGCTATAAGCGGAAAAAACAGAAACAACAAGCGCAAAACAAAGCAGATTCCGAGCCAGAAACGAACCCGCAGCGCGAACTGTTTTAATCAATTACTTCATTCCCCAAAAATCACTGACCCAACCACCAGCATGTTCATCAAAATGATTACCGTGAAAACGTTTATTCACATCGGGTTGTTCCATGTTGGGTTTTTCTGTTAGAAGCTGTTGAATATAGTTCGCCATTGGATCCGTACGTTGGTGCCGCGTTACAACATCTTTTATCAGTTGTAATCGATAAGTGGAACTTGCGCGTTTCATTTCTATAACCTCCATTGTTGTGGTAACCAATAGAAAAAATAGAAGCGATCCAGTACAGCGTCAATCAAAGATCTGCTTAAAATTTGCTCAATTTTATGATTAAAAATTAACCGCCTGATTTGGCTCGATTAAAGCTCTTGAAGCCATAGAATCTATTTAAGGAGAGATCGCTCTCGAAATTTTGTGATTGCTTTTTAGTGTTGCAACCGAATGGACGACCCCATCACATAAACATATTTATAAAATCAATAATATCCACTCTGTTTTAATGAAAGCCTGTTTATACGTATGAGTATGTTATGAAACTAAAAATTGTTACTAGCGCAATACTTGCTTCTATTGCCGCTTCTTCTTTCGCTGCTGATGGCGATATTCATCAGGTTACCATTCTTGGTACTTCCGATATTCACGGGCATTTTATGCCATGAGATTATGCTGCTGACAAACTGAATATGCAGGGGAGCCTAAGTCAAATCGCCACCAAGGTTAAACAGATACGAGAGCAAGATAAAAACGTTATTTTAGTGGATGCGGGAGATACGATTCAGGGAAACTTTGTTGAAACGTTTAAGCATGAAGCCGTAGACCCTATGATGCTCGGTTTTAATGAGATGAACTACGATGTTTGGGTGCTGGGTAACCATGAGTTTGATTTTGGTTTATCGGTATTAAATCGCTCCCTGACTCAATTTAAAGGCCGAGCGTTAGCCGGGAATATTCAGAGGCCCGATGGCAATCCATTCTTACCCGCCGCAACAATTATTGAAAAAAATGGCGTCAAGATCGGTATTATTGGAATGGATACTCCGATGACACAAGTGTTTGCTGAAGGCACGAATCGCCTTGAAGGCATGAGCTTCACTAACCCAACACTTGAAGTGAAAAAAGTGATTGGGCAGATAAAAAATGATGTCGATGCGATCGTTTTGGTTGCGCACATGGGGCTGGATAACGAAAACGACATCAAAGATACGGGCGTATCTGATATTGCCAATGCTAACCCAGAAATCGATGCCATTGTTGCTGGCCACATGCACACTAAAATTGATAAAGCGACGGTAAACGGTGTCATCATTACCGAGCCTGACAAATATGGACGCGTTTTATCTCGAATCGATTTCCAATTTGAAGAAAAGGATGGCAAATACACGCTCGTTCATAAAGACAGCTTCACTTACCCTATAAAAGGTGTTGATTCTGATTCGAAAATGGAAACGCTGTACGCACCTTATCATCAACGCTTACGAGAAAATGCCAATCGCGAAATTGCGATACTTGACGGAGTCGACTTGGTTCCTGATGATGAAATACGCGGTATCCCTCAAGTGCATATTCAAGATACCGGCATCAGTGCGCTGTTTCAGGAAGCCAGTTTTTTCTACGCGCCAAAAGCAAACGTGATCGCACTGCAAATTGATAATGACCAAGCTCAACTTGATACTGGCCCAATCAAAGCAAAAGATATCGCGTTTAACTATCAATATGCTGGTGGTGAAATTACGGTTTACCAAATGACGGGTAAAGAGCTGCGCACCTACATGGAATGGGCCGCTGGGTATTTCAATTCCGTCTCGCCAGGCGATGTGACTTATAGCTTTGATCCAAAGCGGCGCGCATCGAAATACTCAACCAATGATTTTTTTGCGGGTGTCACTTACACCATTGATCTTACTCAACCTGCGGGTAAGCGAATTAAAGATCTGCGTTTTGCTGGTGGACAACCGATTGATGATACTAGTGATATTCGGTTGGGTATGAATAGTTACCGAATGGGGCATTTGACGCAGAAAGGGGGTAGCCTTGAAGGGCGGTCATTCCCGATTGTTTTTGACTCGGAAGCGGAATATGGCGAAGAGGAAGGAACTATTAGAAACCTAACGATCCGCTATCTCACCCAAGAAAAGCAAGGCCGCTACGAAGGTAAACCAATGCAACGTTGGAAGCTGGAAGGTTTGCAAGGGTATGAATCGGAACGTGCCATCGTGAAAGCTCTAATTAATAGTGGCCAAATTGATGTACCAAGTAGTGATGATGGGCGTTATAGCAATATCGCCTCGATCAATGTTAAAGCACTGCTCTTTACCAATAAGGCCGCGGCTGAAGAGGCGATCAATGCGCGTATTTTGCAAAGTAGCCAAGCTTCTGATGCTGAAAAACAGCGTATCAATCGAGATATTGTATTGCTCAAGGCATTGAATGCTAATGTTTTAGATTAGCTAAAGTTTTAAATTAACGGTTAAGGCTCTGGCCAAAAGTCAGAGCCTACTACTTTAACGACTAACTCATCAATAACCAGAATCCAACACCTATCATCAATGAGCCTGAAATACGGTTCATTAGACGCACATTTTTTGAATGCCCTAGAGCTCGTTTTAACCCCTTGCCACCTGTTGCGTAAAGTGTCATACAGACAAATTCTGAGACCATAATAATGGACACCAGCAGTAATAGTTGAGGTGCAAGTGGTGCTTCACTATTAATAAAAGGCGGAAGTAGGGAGATCATAAACGCCCAGCCTTTAGGGTTAGCAATCGCGGTCACAAAACCTTGCATGACAAGATCCCAGTCTTTGTTATGGGGAGTGACCTGTGAGTCGCTACTGAGGGCAAGCTTGCCTTTTGAGCGCCACATCTGAATGCCTATATAGCCAAGATAGATGGCACCGATGGTTTTGAATCCGGTAAAGAGCCAAGGGTAATTGAGCATAATCGAAGCCATCCCCAAAACGGCTGCGATGGAAACGAACGCCACACCGACGATCTCTCCCATCATCATCCATAAAGTTCGGCGATAACCAATACTCATCCCAAGACTCAGTGCCAATGTCATGCACATACCTGGAGTAATCGAAACAAAAAAGAATGTTGGTATAAATGCCAGAAGTAAAGTACTGCTCATTAATCAATCCGTGTTGAGAGACAAGAGCTCTAGCATACACATTAATTACAATCTTCACTATTTCACTTTGCTGTGCAATTGACGACAGTGCTACTTACGGATTGAAACCAATAAAGATGACCGTTTGGGATGATGAAGCATAGATAGGATGCACAGAGATGAAAAAAGCCGCATTGCTGCAGCTCTTTCGTTGTTATGGCTTACTTCTTACGATTTTTTAGTCGATTCATCATGTTCAAACGACGTTCTGCTGAGGCTTGATCCGGCTTTTCGTCATTTGGGTTGTTACGACGGCCTTGGCGATCTTTGTACGCCGCTTTTGTGTGAAGTTTTTCAATGTAGGCATCACGCTGTTTAGGCTCATAACCAGGCTGTTCAACACGGCGGATGCGTTGTTGGATAAGGTTTTCAACCTGAACAACAGTCAACTCTTCTTCGCGGCTGACAAATGAGACAGCATGTCCCTGTTTGCCAGCACGACCAGTACGACCTATGCGGTGTACATAATCTTCGGCGAGAAATGGCATGTCATAGTTAACCACGTGCGGCAGGTCGACGATATCTAAACCACGTGCAGCCACATCGGTCGCAACCATGACACGCACTTTGCCTTCTTTAAATTCTTCAAGAGCGCGTCGACGTGCACTTTGTGCTTTATCGCCATGACACAGCACTGCCTTGATGCCATCCAGTTTCAGCTCTTTAACCACGTCATTAGCCGTCTCTTTATAGTTCACAAACACTAAGACTTGTTGCCAATTTTTGCGGCCAATCAGTTCAGATAGCAGTTCCGTTTTACGCTCTTGATCGACAGGGTAAACCACATGCGCCACTGTTGCGGCCGTGGTATTGGCACGATCGGCATTAATGCGCTTGGGTTTGCGTAAAATATCGCCCGCCAGTTGGTTAAGCTGAGTGGATGTAGTGGCCGAGAACATCATGATTTGCGGTGAGGTTTCCACTTCCAGCATGATTTTACGCACGGGATTGATGAACCCCATATCTAAAATTCGATCTGCTTCGTCGAAAACCAAAAACTCAAGGTTGGCGAGTGAAACATTACCTTCACTTAAATGCTCTTCTAATCGGCCAGGGGTCGCGACCAAAATGTCCACACCCATTTCAAGCTGACGAACTTGAGAAGACATTTTATTTCCACCGTAAACAGCAGCGACACTGAGTTTGGTGTACTTGACGTAGTCTTTAATGTTCTGGGCAATTTGCGCCACTAATTCACGCGTGGGTGCCAAAATTAAGCCTCGCGCTGTTTTAGGCGAAGGTTGCTTGCCGCTATCTAACAGATGTTGAATAACGGGCAGTGCGAATGCTGCGGTTTTGCCTGTGCCAGTTTGCGCCGTTGCAAAAATATCATGCCCTTTACGAGCCTCGGGAATGGCTTGTCGCTGAATGGGGGTAAGTTTTTCATAGCCGCATTCAGTAAGCGCTTTAACAAGTTCAGGTGCAAAACCTTGAGATGAAAATGACATTTAACGGGTTCCTTAAGCAGACAGCCTACAGTTCTTAATTTTAGCCGTGCACTATATAGGATTTAGAGTGATTTATCTCACGTTTATCGTGATCAGTGATAAATTTCCTACATTATTTACCAATTGTATTTGAGTTCACAAATGAGATGAATTGGTGATTCATAGCGGTTGCCTATCTTTCTATTATGTTTTTACTTCAGAAGCCGATAATAAATGGTAGACTCTCAACACTTGCGTAGCATCATGATGACGCAGAAGTAATTAACCTTGATAAAGGATGCATAGACGCCATGGACAATGCAGATTTTGTACAGAAACGGCAATATTACCGCTTAAAGTATCCAAAGCGGGCAAGACCTACCGTAAAAATTGATGATCAGCTATTCCATGTCTGTGAAATATCAGAGCAAGGCATTCGTATCTCAATGCCGAGAGTGACTACCTTATATTGTGGTCTATCGATGTCTGGTACGGTGCAGCTACGCAGCAATAATACAGTCAAAATTGCAGGTCAAGTACTGCGCTTTCAACAAGATGAAGTCGTGGTTCAACTATCCAATGGTCCTGCTTTTAAGCACATGGTTGAAGAACAGCGTTATATTCGCCAAAGATACCCGTCTTACTTCTCGTCTTTACGTTCTGCTTAAATCAAAAACTGTCTGCGTTGAAACGAGCGGTGCGTGCTTCTGCGATTGTGCAGTGCGTAATGTGCATAAGTTCGGCGAGAGTGATTGATGGGTTTTGTTTAACAAGCCTTACCAACTTGGCTGATTTGGGTTCAAGCTGTTCCTGATATTCTGCCAGTTTGTCTTTGAGTCTCGTTATTAAAAATTGCATGGCCAGTGAATCAAGCTCTCTGAGCCGATTTGCCAATAATTCAAGTTGCGTTATCTCACCACTGATTTGCCAATTTCTGGAACGTCGTATTCGTTTCAGGTCGCACTGATATTCTCTCGCCAGCATTTTTGCTTTTTTCGCATTTTCTCCACCAAGCCGATGAATCAATGAGGGGAGGGAAATCGTGATGATCATAATAGCCATGTTCTTGTTTGAATGACTTTCCGTTATAACACGGTCTTATAAAACGGTGAAACCCCGATAGTTGGTAGCTATCGGGGTTTCGAATTTTTAGATTTCTCGGATGGTAAGGCCGATAGTCTTTATGCAAAAGGTTGGATTTTATCCAACTAATTCCTTGGTAGGAAATTAGATGCGGATGAAGTCCATGTGCTCAACTTTTGGCTTGAACACGTGACGTTGAACGTCTTGTGGCTTAACTTTTACTTCTGCGCCATCAATTACTAGAGTAATTGCTTCGTAGAATTCTGGTTTGTCCATTTGGTTGATCACGTCAGAATGATCCAGTGCGATAGCAACTGGCGCTGCTTCACCACCGTAAACAACTGCTGGGAATTGGCCCGCGTGACGTAGGCGGCGGCTCGCACCTTTACCTAGTTCAGTACGTACTACTGCTTCGAATTTCATAGTTTTTACACTCAAATTAGTACAAATAACTTCACATCTGCAATGCGACCTTGCTGATGTGGTATAGCTTTGATAGTGAATCAATGATTACTAACAAAACGAGCGCGGATACTAGCACTCTATCTAAGATGGGGCAATAGAAAATCCCTTGCAGCATCGATTTATTGCAGTGTTACGAAGGACCGTGACAGTCTTTATTGCTTAATGTCGAGTTCGATTTCGTCCATTAAAGCGAACGAAAAGTTAGCACCGCTTTTAACCCCCCCATGGTGCTAGTCGATAGGGTTAGCGTACCGCGATAACTGTGCGCCATTTCACTGACAATATTCAACCCAAGTCCAGATCCAGAGGTTGTTTCGTCTAAGCGCACGCCACGTTGTACCGCTTTAGCCAGATCTTGCTCAGCAATACCTGGGCCATCGTCTTCAATGTGGATTTCTACCCAGCCTTCTTCTCGATTTTTTGCGTGAACTCGAACTAAAGAAGCTGCCCATTTGTAGCTATTTTCCAGTAGGTTGCCGAGCATCTCGTCGAGATCGGTTGGGTCAACGGCAACCTCTAGATCAGAATCCAACTCATTAACTAACGTGATTTCACGCTGTGCGTAAATTTTGTCAAATGCCATAGAAATAGCATCTACCCGTTCGCTTGGATTGGCTTTTACCGCAAGAATATTCATTGAGCCAGCCATGCGCGCGCGCCCTAGATGGTAGTCAATCTGCTTTTGTAACTGTTCAATCGGTGTTCTGAGTTTCTGCTGTTGTGCGAAATCAAGATGATCGATCTCATTGCGCAGTACAGAAATCGGCGTTTTTAAAGCGTGAGAGAGATTGCCTGCATGATTACGTGCACGTTCAAGCAATTCTTGATAGTGGAATAACAGTGCATTCAAATCATTGACTAACGGAAAGACTTCTTTTGGGTACTCGTCACTGAGACTGGCTTGTTGACCTTTGCGCAATGCGGCCAGCTCTTTTTGCATTTTCCCTAACGGCCGTAATGACCAACTGACTTGCAAGCCAATCAGCACCAATACACCACTGAAGAGCAGACCTAGTATCATCCACAATTGGCTAATTACGCTGTTTAAAGTGTCTTGTAATGGTGCTTCATCAAGACCGATGGTAATGGTGATAGGAGAAGGGAAATCTGGTAAGTAGATGATTTGTTCAATGACGATCAGTTTTTCATCTCTTGCGCCTTTGACGATGCTTTTCAAGCCATGTTTTTCGCTGATAAGGCGCTTATCCCACAATGAGCGAGAACGAAGCAATTGATCATGGCTTGAGGCCGTCCAATAAAGGCCGCTGTAGGGTTGGCTAAAACGAGGGTCTGAAAGGCGCGACGACAGCACTAGATTCCCTTGCGGTGTCGCTTCCAAGTTCGCCGTGATTTCATCCATCGCTAAGCGTAGCTGACTTTGCACATCATTGACTAGGTAGTCTTTGATCAGTGTGGGAATGCCAATTCCCGCCGCTAAAATCATGGTACCTAACCAAAACGTTGCCGCGAGCAGTAAACGACTTTTTAAACTGAGGCGCTTTAAGGCCGAGGTTTTATTTTGCATTAAGCTGGTATCCCAGTCCTCTCACGGTTTTGATAATGTTGTTATTGATTTTTTTACGGATGCGGCCAATAAACACTTCGATGGTGTTGGAGTCTCTATCGAAATCTTGTTTGTAGATGTGTTCCACCAGTTCAGTCCGTGAAATGACTTTGTCGGCATTGTGCATGAAGTAGGCAACCACTTTGTATTCCAGTGCCGTCAAGCTCACCGCTTGACCTTGCCACATCACTTTAGAGGTTCGAGTATCAAGGCTTAAATCACCGATTTGCATCACAGGGGAAGCGTTACCTGATGCTCGGCGCAGTTGTGCGCGGATACGAGCGGTTAATTCCACCATCTCAAATGGTTTGGTGAGGTAATCATCCGCTCCTGCATTTAAGCCCTCGACTCGTTGAGTCAAACCGTCTCTTGCACTGAGGATCACAATGGGCGTATTGATGTTTTCATCTCGAATGCCTTTCAATACGGTGAGCCCATCAAGCTTGGGTAAACCGAGGTCGAGCACAATCACATCCCACTCTTCTGATGTGGCGCGATAGAGTGCATCAATGCCATCTTGTGATAATTCAGGCACCCAGCCGGTCTGTTCAAGCGCTTCTACAATTTGTTCCCCAAGACGAGGATCGTCTTCGACTACCAATATTTTCATGGTTATTCTCTATTTTTTGATGATGTCGCGCAGGTTTCTGCCACGAATAGCCATTAGTTCTAATGTGCTTGCATTATATTCTACGCGGATAACTCGGTTGTCATGCATCAGTTTTAATTCGTAGACCCATTCACCATCATCTTCATCTAACTCTACCTTGATAACTCGGCCATTGAGTTCTTTATCTATCGTGGCATAAAGCTCAGACAATGGATGAATTAAACCTTTTTGAACTGCCGCGTAGACCTCGTCTTGATCCTCATCAATCTCTACCTTGGTTCCTGGCTTATAAGTGTCTTGAACCCAATCGTGTACATCACTGCTCGCAGCTAAAGTGGGTAAGGATAATGATGAGAGCAGCAGTAAGTGTGCGAAAGCTTTACCCTTTTTGAACAACATGTTGCGCCCCCTGTAAATAAGATGAACAGAGTATAAATGACCTTACATGAATAGAAAGTGAATCATCGGTTTTGTAGCTCATCTTCAAAGATCTTATCGCGCATTTTCCAAAATCGTCCCACTTTTCGCGCAATGACAAATTGTGGTGGACGAAAACGGTGTTGATGAGCCACCACTTTGCTTGGTGAAGATTGATCAAAAGGGCGATGCTTATCGGCTAGGTGTGGTCGCACAAATTGGTCGTGGAACACCTGTTTCTGTTTCTTGGTGGTTAGTGGCCAAAATTCGTGGACTTGTGCATCGTTCTCACCACGATAGGTAACGCGCAGTTGCGCTTTTCCACTTGCATCTTTATGTACATTCAAATCCATTTCGATACATTCAAAAACCAATGCATCTTTGAGGTTGAGTGCTTCTTTGAGCTTTTTATCAGGGTCAACCAGTGTTGCGTCACATTCATGGCAGATACGTGCGGCGATATCGTTGTCAGCCCCACACTCACCGCAATATTTTGCTCTAAAACGGTAACCACAGTGTTCTCGTTCGCCACTTTCTTCGTCTGTAAAATAGCCTTGGCAACGTCGACCATAGTGTTCAAGCAAAAAACCAGCGGCATCGAGTTTACCCCAAAAGTTGTTATTAAAACCGCAGGCCGGACAGGGAATGGTAATAATTTCACTGTTGGGATCGGGCTTTGGCTCACCGACTTCTGGTTGATAAAGATCATAGTTATTGCCCGCATAATCCAATACCAAACATTCGGTTTTTCCTGCGGATAAGCGTAGCCCACGTCCGACAATTTGCTGATATAAACTGATGGACTCGGTGGGGCGTAAAATCGCAATCAGGTCAACATGCGGAGCATCAAAACCTGTGGTTAATACCGACACGTTAACTAAGAATTTGATTTGGCGCTGTTTAAACTGCTTGATGATGGTGTCGCGTTCAGGGGTCGGCGTGTCACCAATGACGATGGCAGTTTCGTTATTGGGCAGTAATTGCACAATTTCTTGGGCGTGGCGAACGGTGGCCGCAAAGATCATTACTCCCTGTTTTTGCTGTGCTAGTTGGATGATTTGTTGAACAATCTGTGGTGTGGCACGTTTCGATTGTTCAATCACCATGTCGAGTTCGGCTTCTTTGTAGCGCCCGGTATTGGCGGGTTTTAGCTGCGAAAAATCGTAACTGAGCACGGGGGCGTCAACCATTCGCGCTGGCGTTAAAAAAGCTTCATCAAGCAGATAACGGATCGGTAGCTCAAAAATACAGTCACGGAAGAAGCGAGGCTCCTCACTGCGCACTTGGCCGCGAGTATGGTATTGATAAATCCAGCCCATGCCTAAACGATAAGGCGTAGCGGTTAACCCCAACACTTTAATCCCTGGGTTGAGCTCGCTTAAATGGGTGATCACCTTTTGATAGCTACTACTTTTCTCATCCGGTACGCGGTGGCATTCATCAATCACCAGTAATGAAAATTGATTTTTAAAGGCATCTAAATTGCGCACCACGGATTGTACCGAAGCGAAGACGACCTGTTGATCGGTCTCTTTTCGTCCTAAACCTGCCGCAAATACCGCGCCTTGCAAACCGTAGCCCTCATATTTGGCATGGTTTTGCTCTACCAGTTCTTTCACGTGCGCTAGTACTAAGACTCGTCCTTTGGCAAGCCTTGCCAGCTCAGCAATAACCAAACTTTTTCCTGCCCCCGTCGGTAGTACAATTACGGCGGGCGTAGTGTGATGACGAAAATAGTGGATCACGGCTTTGACCGAGTCCGATTGATAAGGACGAAGTGTGTACATAACTCGCGTTTTCTCTTGTTGAACGCTGGATAAAAACAGTGAAATAGATCAACTATTTCATTTTAGCTGCGTATAATACCTGACTTGATTTAGATGAGGTAATCATGCGGTTAGATAAATTTTTGTGTGATGCGTTAGGTGCGACACGTAAAGAAGCCACCAAGATCATCAAAAGTGGTGATGTCACAGTAAATGGTAAGACGCAGAAAAGTGGTTCATTGCAGGTGACACAGGAGTGTGAGGTGGAGTGGCAAGGCCGTGAGTTAATCTTGCATGGCCCGCGCTATATCATGTTACACAAACCCGCTGGCTACGTTTGCTCACATGAAGACGGCTTCAATCATACGGCATTTATTTTGCTCG
This sequence comes from Vibrio sp. V03_P4A6T147, assembly GCF_002241085.1. Classification (NCBI taxonomy): domain Bacteria; kingdom Pseudomonadati; phylum Pseudomonadota; class Gammaproteobacteria; order Vibrionales; family Vibrionaceae; genus Vibrio; species Vibrio sp. V03_P4A6T147. The sequence goes on along the minus strand of NZ_NDIO01000148.1, from coordinate 20,195 downwards.
ATGAAGTGAATGTTCAAGACTTGCATTTTGCAGGACGTTTGGATGTCGATACCACAGGTTTGGTTCTGATCACCGATGACGGTCAATGGTCTCATCGCATTACCTCGCCAAAACACAAATGCGACAAAACCTACCGTGTCTGGCTTGCAGACCCTATTGAAGCGAATTATGTCGAACAATTCTTAACGGGTATTGAACTGCGTAATGAGCGTGAGCCAACCTTGCCTGCGCAATTGGAAGTCGTCGGTGAGAATGAATGTTTACTGACCATTCATGAAGGCAAATACCATCAAGTTAAACGCATGTTTGCTGCTTTAGGCAATAAAGTGGTTGGCCTTCACCGTGAGCGCATTGGTCATATTGTGCTAGATGAGGCACTAGAGCCCGGTGAATACCGTTATTTGACTGACCAAGAAGTGGCTTCTATTGGGGCTTGAACGGCCTAGCTTTGCTGCAACTTCATTCCTTATTTATCTGGAGAACTATGACTTCATCTCAACCTGTTACAGCGAATAATACGCCGCACATTAGTTTTTTACTCTTCTTAGTATTAGGCGCGATTGGCGCATTAACGCCGCTGGCGATTGATATGTATCTGCCAGCCATGCCAGCGATTGCTAAAGATCTCGGTGTGAGTGCTGGAGCGGTACAAATGACGCTGACCGCTTATACCGCTGGTTTTGCGATAGGCCAACTATTGCATGGCCCGCTGGCCGACAGTTATGGCCGTCGCCCAGTGCTGCTGATCGGCGTATTACTGTTTGGTATTGCTGCCACTGTGAGTGCGACTACGCAAGGTATTGAAGCGTTAACGTATGTTCGCGCTGCGCAAGGTTTTGCTGGAGCAGCGGCGGCTGTGGTTATTCAAGCGGTGGTGCGTGATATGTTTGATCGCGAAGATTTTGCCCGCGCCATGTCTTTTGTCACCTTAGTGATGACCGTTGCCCCGTTAGCTGCGCCGATGATTGGCGGACACTTGGCCATTTGGTTTGGTTGGCGTTCGATATTTTGGGTGTTGGCTATTTTTGCCGCGGTGGTGATTGCTCTCGTGGTTTGGAAAATTCCAGAAACACTCAGTGCAGAAAATCGTCAACCGCTGCGCTTTCGAAATACCATTCGCAACTATGTGCAGTTAAGCCGTAACCCAGTCGCGATGGGGCTTGTTTTTTCTGGTGCTTTCTCGTTCGCTGGTATGTTTGCCTTTTTGACCGCAGGCTCTTTTGTCTATATTGATATTTATGGAGTCGATCCTGATCAATTTGGTTACCTGTTTGGCCTCAATATCGTCGCGATGATTATCATGACCAGCTTGAATGGTCGAATGGTGAAACGAGTCGGTTCCCACGCCATGCTACGCTTTGGTTTATTGATTCAGTTGTGCGCAGGTATCGGGCTATTTATCGCGTGGTTACTCAACCTTGGTTTATGGGGCATTGTGCCTTTTGTGGTGCTTTTTATTGGTACATTGTCAACGATAGGCAGTAATTCAATGGGATTATTGTTAAGTGGTTATCCGAAAATGGCGGGTACCGCTTCTTCACTGGCTGGAACGTTGCGTTTTGGCACAGGCTCAGTGGTTGCGGCGATTGTCGCGATGATGCCTAGTGATGTTGAGTGGCCGATGATTGTGGTCATGACGGCGTGCTCGGTACTTTCATCTCTTTTTTATTGGACATTAGGAAGAAAGGCGTAATGTCAGAGTATTACCTCGAAATTCAACGTGTAGTGAATACAGCGCTGCAAGAGTTAACAGCAGAACACCAAGCGAATAAGCTGGTGAATGCGCCTTTAGCTAATAATCATTTTTTGGTGCATTGGGTGAGTAAGGCATTGAAAGCACAACGATTCCATCGCTGTGTGGTGGATGATTTAAATCGTTGGCAGAAAGCTGGACGTTCGAAAGGCAACCAATCTGAATTACTGTTTATCTTCAAACGCATCTCAGCATTTTACGGTAAGTTTTTTGCGCAAGACGCGGATAACATCATTACCGATAAGAAAATTGACGCGTTTTTGGAATTCATGGAAGCGGCTCACTGGGAAGTGACAACATGTGATCCATTGGTGAATGAAGGCAAATTACAGCTTTTTACCGATGGGCAAAACTCATTGGCTTTGTGCGCAAATCAGTGTGAATCATGCTTTGATGGTGAACTGCTCGTGAAGCCGATGAACTGGTTTGTGCGGGGCCATCATGCTGATTTCGTCGAAAAAGCCAGCAGTGCTGGCTTTATGGTGCACAAACGTACCGATTATAAGTCGAATGTGAAATATCATGGTGAGTATTTGATATACCCAAGTAACCATGGCGTGCAATTGGCTGAAATTCCATTAGGCTTTCCTATTGATTAGTATGGAATTGAAACCCAATAAGTTGCAGAGCTAGCGATTTCGCTAGCTCTTTTTTTGTGCCTTTTTGACGATGGCTTTGACCATGCCATTAAAAATAAAAAGGTGGGCAGGCATCATCGCGAACCAGTAAAGTAACCCTAAGAATCCTTTGGGGTGCCACCATGCGGTCACATTGAGTTCTCGCGTTTCGCCTAGATCTTTAATGGTAAATTCCAATCGCCCTAATCCTGGGCCTTTCATCCCAAAAAGAAGAGACAAAAACTGTTGAGGTTGGCAGCGGATCACTTTCCACGAATCAATAAAATCGCCAACTTGCAGTTCCGGGCCACAAGGGGAGCGGCGCACAGGTTTGCCACCACCGAATAAAAGATCGAGCCATTCGCGTGTACGCCATAGTGCATTGGCAAAAAAATAGCCTTCTTGGCGGCTGCCTATGGTTCGGATAACATCCCATAAAGCCTCAGCAGAAGCGCAGGTCTGAATCGTTGCTCCTGCCTGTTTAGGATAGTAGCCAAAACCGGGTTGCCAACGCTGTAGGGCACTTGGATCAAATCCCCACACCTGCGAGCGTGTAAATTCCCCTTCATGCTCGATTATTTTGGTGACAACGTCACGATAGGAGGCCAGTTTTTGGGGATAGCGTGCTTCAATGGCTTGTGAGTCGGCAATGTAATCATGATCTAAACCGGCAAGTAGTGCTCTGCCAATATTAGAAGGGACTGAGGTGACAAGACCTAGCCAGTAAGAAGCCATTTTGGGGGTTAATAGTGGGGTAGACCATAACCGAAATGGTTTCTGCGTTGCCTGACAAATAATGGCAAATTGTTCGCGGTAGGAGAGGGTGTCAGGCCCACCGACTTCAAACAATTGGTGTGCAACGGGCTGCTCATTAGCTAATTCAAGTAGATAATGATTGAGGTTTTCCAGCGCTATCGGATTTGCTTTGGAATCAACCCATTTGGGAGTGATGAGCATCGGTAAGTTGTAAACAAAATCACGCATGATTTCAAATGCGGCTGATCCCGGTCCAAGAATGACACCGGCTCTTAACTCGGTCACTGGTACAGGACTTTTCCTAAGTAGATCGCCTGTCATTTTCCGTGCTTTGAGGTGCTCTGAGTTTCCGGTTTGTGGCTGAATCGCACTTAAGTAGATCAGGTGTTTGACCTGGCTAACCTCAAGGGCTTGTTTAACGTTTTCCGCTAACGACAATTCATAGTCGACGAAATCATGTCCTTGCGCCATACCATGCACTAAAAAATAAACCAGTTCAAATTGTGGGATAAGCGCAAGTGTCGCCTCTTTATCGGTAAGGTCTAAATAACGCAAGGTCAGGTTGGGATGAGATATGGCACGTGAGGTTAAGTAGTCAATGTGCCTAGCTGCGGCCGTTACTTGAAAACCTTGCGCTAATAGCAAAGGTAACAGTTGTGAGCCGACATAGCCTGATGCGCCGAGTACTAACACTTTTTTCATGACGGTCCCTTCAAATAAGATGGTTAGATTATGCTCACAGACGTATAATAGCGACTTCATTTTTCCTGTGCTATCAATGTGTTGAATTTGAGGTGATCGGTTGTCTGTTTTTTCGCAAATCGTGTTACATACAAGAGGCGATTTTTTCCGTCGCTTAATGGCTATCGCTCTGCCGATCACCTTGCAAAGTATTATGTTTTCTAGCCGTGGTCTAGTGGATGTTTTGATGCTAGGGCAATTAGGTGAGGCTGAAATTGCTGCGGTAGGCGTTGCCGCTAGAGCAACTTTTGTCACCACCATCATGCTAGTGGGCGTGACAACCGGAGGCGCACTGTTAACAGCTCAGTATTGGGGCGCAGGAAACAAACAGGGCGTGCGAGAAAGTACGGCACTTACGTGGTTAGTCGCTAACCTATTTGCTGTAATGACGGTGGCACTATTTTTACTGTTTCCAAGTCAAATCATGGCACTAACCACGGATTCCGAGATCGTTAATGCGCTAGGTAGCCAATATTTGATTATTACCTCACTCAGTATGTTTGCTGTAGCTTGCGTCAGTAGTATGGCGGTAGGGCTGCGAGCGATGCATAAACCGGGGCTCAGCACGTTTTTTAGCGGTATCGGTATTGTTTCAAACGTGTTTTTAAACTGGGTGCTGATTTTCGGAAAATTGGGTTTTCCCGCGATGGGAATCGAAGGTGCGGCGATTGCTACCGTGCTCAGTGGTTTTATTGAAGTCGCGTGTTTATACGGTTACCTCTATGCCAAGAAACATCTGTTAGCGTTTGGAATTGACGATATTCGAGCCATCATTGAATGGCCTACCATTTCTCGTTTTTTGAAGCTTTCGTTGCCAACCACCTTTAATTTCCTTGCATGGGCAGGCGGTTTATTTGTCTACCATGCCATCATGGGGCAAAGTGGTGTGCAAGGTTTAGCGGCGCTATCGGTGATGACGCCAGTAGAGTCGATTTCATTGAGTTTACTGATTGGGATGTCGAATGCGGCTGCGGTTTTAGTCGGTAACCAACTTGGCGCTAAGCAGTACGATGCCGTTTATTATCAAGCCTTGGGCTTAACTATCATCAGCCTTCTTGTGGGCGTGGTTGTCGCTGCCGCTTTGTATGTGGTGCAGATCCCTATCCTGAACTCTTTCACCGCCTTGACGGATGAAACCCGTGCTTTATCTGAAGAGTTTATCGTGATACTGAGCCTTGGCATCATTTTACGTTCCATTCCAATGACGGTGATTGTTGGCGTGTTGCGAGCTGGCGGTGACGTAAAGTTTTGTCTTTATCAAGATTTAGTCGCGCAGTGGCTGATCGGTATTCCGTTAGCCGCATTTTGTGCGATTGTGCTTGGGGCTAAGCCTGAAGCCATCTATTTATTGTTTCTCGTTGAAGAGTTGATTAAATGGGGCGGTTCTCTTTATCGAATGAAAAGCAAGAAGTGGATGCGAAATTTGATTGAAAATTAGACACAACGCAGTTAGGTGGTGCAATTTGATGCACATAATGTGATCCGGTATCCAAAATGCTTTCTACTGCAGGAGAATTAGTGTAGATTCACAATCCAATTTTAGTCGATTGCGAGCGATTTGATGTTACAGCTGACCAACCTGTGTAAAGGCTATCTAGATGGCGATGAATTTCATCCCGTGCTACAGGGGGCAGAGTTAACATTAAACCGAGGCGACCAAATCGCATTGATGGGTGAAAGTGGTTCGGGTAAGAGTACATTACTCAACCTTATTGCCGGATTGGATATTGTCGATTCTGGCGAAATTTGGTTTCCAAGTTTTGCCATGCATGACACGTCAGAAAATAAGCGTACCGCTTATCGCCGAAATAACATTGGTCATATATTTCAGCAGTTTAATCTTCTTCCCACCCTCAATCTCGCGGATAATATTCGCTTTTGTCGTCAGTTGAAAGGAATGCCGGAAGACCAAGGTTTACTGCGTCAAATTCTTTCTTCGCTTGATTTAATGCCGTTGCTAGGCCGATACCCTGAAGAGGTTTCTGGTGGGCAGCAGCAGCGTGCTGCGATCGCGCGCTCCTTGTACATGGAGCCTAAGATTTTATTAGCAGATGAACCAACCGGTAGTCTTGATGAGCGTAATGCCGAGGCGGTGATGCGTTTATTGACGACCTTAACTCGCCAGTTGGATTGCACGTTATTATTGGTGACGCACAGTGAAAAAGTCGCGCAGCATATGGATGGTCGCGTACGTTTACAAGGAGGGTTGTTGCATGTTATGGCCCGTAGTTAAGGCGCTACTTGGTCATTATCGGCGTTATCCTTTACAAATCATCCTAGTATGGCTGGGTTTAACGCTTGGCGTTTCATTGTTGGTGGGAGTGACGGCCATCAACCAGCATGCTCGTCAAAGTTATGAACATGGCGAAAAGCTGTTTTCTAATCCATTACCTTATCGTATTCGTTCCAAGCATATTGCCAATAAAATCCCCCAAGGTTTCTATATTCAGTTGCGCCGTGATGGATTTTCTCAGTGCGCTCCTTTTGAAAACCATCGTTTGACGACAAAAAATGGCACGGATATTTCGCTGATTGGGCTTGATCCCGTCGCGATGTTGCCAACCAATAGCGGCCTTCCTTTATCGGAATTTTCGACATTATCATTGATGAATCCGCCGTATCCTATTTTGGTGAGTGTTGATCTCGCTCGTCTCCAAGGTTGGCAAACGGGTGATTTTATCGTGCTTGATGATGAATCAAAGTTAGGTCCTATTCAGATCGATCAACAAGATCTCATCAACGGCACACGCGTTATTGCGGATCTATCCTTGGTGCGTATGCTCAAGAAAAGTTCGGGCTTATCTGTTATTGCTTGTGGTGATATGCCGCCAGAGAAACTGAAAAGACTAAAAGATAATTTACCTAATGGTTTGACGCTAGTCCGTAGTTCTCGCACTGAGCTGGAATCACTCACGCGTGCTTTTCATCTCAATCTCAATGCAATGGGTATGTTGGCATTTTTGGTCGGGCTATTCATATTCTACCAAGCCATGTCTTTATCTTTAATCCAGCGCCAACCTTTAGTCGGGTTATTACGGCAAGCGGGCGTTTCTGGCTGGCAGCTTACCCAAGCATTGGTGATTGAGTTGTTTGGCATGGTCCTGCTTAGCTGGATATGCGGTAACGGATTGGGGTTATTATTGGCCAATCAACTTATTCCAGCGGTTTCAGCCAGTTTGGGTGACTTGTATGATGCTAATGTCGGTTTATCGATTAGCTGGAATTGGCAGTGGAGTAGTTACAGTTTAGCCATGGCGTTGATTGGTGCATTCGCGGCGTGCGCTTGGCCCCTCGTCCGGTTGCTAAAATCGCAGCCTATTCGTCTTTCGGCTCGTCTCTCTTTGCTTCGATTTGCTGGCACAGAATTTCGCCTGCAAGCCCTTGTTGCTTGCGCATTGACTGTCGCGGCGATTGCCGTGTATCAAGTTCCACAAACGCAACTTTCTGGTTTTGCAATTATTGCGTTGATGTTACTCAGTGTTGCGCTGTTTACGCCTTATCTTATTTGGACGCTGTTCAACAGTTTTTCCTACTCACTCGCTTGGGTAAAAGCGCGTTGGTTCTTTGCCGATGCAGCCGCCAGTATGAGCTATCGCGGTGTCGCAACTATGGCATTTATGATTGCTATGGCGGCGAATATTGGCATTGAAACCATGGTTGGTAGCTTTAGAGACACTACTGAAAAATGGTTAAACCAACGTTTAGCGGCCGATCTTTATGCCTATCCTACCAATAGTTCAGCATCAAGAATGAGCAGTTGGTTGAAAGCGCAGCCTGAGGTCAATGATGTTTGGTGGCGTTGGGAAAAAGATTTCACCACTGACAAAGGTGCATTGCAAGTGGTCAGCACAGGTATCTCGGATGGTGAGTTAGACTCGTTGACGGTTAAACTCGCTGTTCCTAACTATTGGTATGATTTACACCATTCAAAGAGTTTGATGATCAGTGAATCCATGGCGCTTAAATTAGGCATTAAGCCTGGTGATTTTATTGACCTTTCTGAGCCTTTGGGCCAAAAGTGGCAAGTCGTGGGAGTGTATTACGATTATGGTAACCCTTACCACCAAGTCTTATTGTCACACCAAAATTGGTTATTTGCGTTTGCCAGTACGGGGAATGTGGCGCTAGGAGTGGTTTTGCACGAAGGTGTGAATGACCAAGGATTAAAGAAGCGACTAGAATCGGTATTTAGGTTGGGCCCTGAGCGGATTTTTGATAACAATCACATCCATACTCAAGCGATGCGGGTGTTTGACCGAACCTTTGCCATCGCCGATACACTCGGGCGTATTACTTTGTTGATTGCCGTGTGTGGTATTTTCTTTGCTACGTTAGCCGGAGAGGTTTCCCGCCAGCGACATGTTTCGCTACTGCGTTGTTTGGGTGTTTCTGGTAAAGAGCTGGTGGTGATTGGCAGCTTGCAATTATGTGTTTTTGGGGCGATAGCGCTCGTGATTGCAATGCCGTTAGGGCTTGCACTCGCTCGTCTTGTGGTGGATATCGTGATTAAACAATCCTTTGGTTGGACAATCCAACTGCAGTTGATCCCCGGGGAGTATTTGAAAACGGCAGCATGGGCGATGGTAACCTTGATGTGCGCAGGTGCAATCCCGGTTATTCGTTTGGTCAGAAGGCCACCGATTAGCTCATTTAGAGACGCGTTATAAATGATGAAACGATACCTCGTACTTTTGTGCTCTTTGTTGATTGCTGTATTGTTCAGCCTCTATTCGTGGCACCAGTATTGGCAGGCACAGCAAACGATTTCAGAATATGCCGTTTCTGAAACAGCTTCTAAGCAAATGGATACATCATCAATATCGAAGGAGCTCCCGTTCGAGTTCGTGCTTCCTAATCGCCCAGTACGACTTCCTCAAGATTTCAATTTTCATCAAGGTTTTGAACATGAGTGGTGGCATTACTTTGCGAATGTCAGTGATGAACATGGGCAACAATATGGGATCCAGTGGAGTTATTTTCGTCTCGCTAATGAAGCTCGAGATGCCAATGGATGGCTTAGTCCTCAGCTTTATCTTGCTTATGTGGTGATCTCTTCAAAGAATGAAGTCTGGCGTGAACAGCGGATTGCGCGGGGCGGAATTGGTCAAGCCGGCTTAGAATTAAAACCGTTTAAAATGTGGATTGATAATTGGAACTGGCGCGCACCGGGGACGACTCCATTTCCTGGAGTATTAGACGTAGCGACGGACACGTTTTCACTCTCATTAAAAAATAACCTTTCCGGGCCATTTGTATTACCTGGTCAGCAGGGATACCAAAAAAAGCATGATTCACTTTCTTTAGCCTCATATAGTCTCCAAGCACCGTTTTTGCAGGTCAAAGGTGTGCTCAACTTAGGTGTTAACTCTCAACCTATTCAAGTTACAGGTAATGCATGGCTGAGCAAGGAGTGGGGTAATAATCTACTGCCTAACGCTAAACAGGGATGGGATAAGTTGTTCGTTAAACTCGATAGCAAAACAACCTTATTGGTTAATCGCTATCGTTATTTTCAGCAAGAGCCCTATTTGTTTGGGGCAATTGTGAAAGATTCGGGCACCACGATCGCACTATCTGCTGATGAAATTGATTTAGTTCCTGTCGTTTCTGCCGCGTCGGAGAATGAGCGTGACATCCCGTTACAATGGGTGGTAAACATCCCTAAATATAATATTCATCTGGTGACGAAAGCGGTGAATCGCGATTTGTGGTCACCCTTTCTGCTCCCTTATTGGGAAGGCCCCATTATCACCGATGGTAGTCATAAGGTGACGGGTTTCATGCAACTAACGAGTAACTAAGTTCAAATATTTGTGGAATCTAAAGGTCAAGTTGTTCTTGGCCTTTTGTGTTTTTGTGAACCTTTTTTATTTTGTTGTAAAATTGTTATGCATGAAAACTAATCAACAATGGGAAAATAGTGAAAACCAAGGAATATACGTTGTATTGTTATGCTTGACTCGGAAATTCCGATTCTTAATATCTGAACAAGCGATTTTTACTTCTATCAGCTACTGTATAAACTCTGTCATATTCATTTGTTAATGGTTTATTAACATGCATAACTATAAGGACGATATCATGAGTGATGTGATTCGCGACTTTTTCAAGATGGAATCAGCAGGTGGTATTTTGCTGGTTATTGCTGCTGCAATTGCAATGATGATTGCTAACTCACCGCTAAATGATGTTTACCAATCTTTTTTACATTCCTACGTGTTTGGAATGTCAGTGTCGCATTGGATCAATGATGGCTTAATGGCCGTATTCTTTTTGTTGATTGGTTTAGAAGTCAAACGTGAATTGTTGGAAGGTGCTCTTAAATCCAAAGAAACGGCTATTTTCCCAGCCATTGCTGCCGTCGGCGGCATGCTTGCTCCAGCATTAATTTACGTGCTGTTTACGGCTGGTGATGCACAAGCGATTCAAGGTTGGGCGATCCCAGCGGCCACTGATATTGCGTTTGCGCTAGGTATTATGGCGTTATTGGGTAAACGTGTTCCGATCAGCTTAAAAGTGTTCTTGCTGGCGCTTGCGATTATTGATGACTTAGGGGTTGTGGTCATTATTGCGCTATTTTATAGCGGTGATCTTTCTACCATTGCGTTAACCGTCGGTTTCTTAATGACTGGTGTGCTTTTTATACTAAACAACAAGCATGTTACCAAAATCAGCCTTTACTTAATTGTCGGTGCGATTTTATGGTTTGCCGTACTTAAATCTGGTGTTCATGCCACCTTGGCTGGTGTAGTGATTGGTTTTGCTATTCCGCTGAAAGGTGATAAAGGCGAATATTCTCCGCTAAAACATCTTGAGCATGCGCTACACCCGTATGTCGCTTTTGGTATTCTGCCATTGTTCGCATTTGCCAATGCCGGGATTTCACTGGAAGGGATCTCCGTATCTAGCCTCACGTCAATGTTGCCTTTGGGCGTGGCTCTTGGCCTATTTATTGGTAAGCCATTGGGTATTTTTACCTTCAGTTGGGCTGCGGTGAAACTCGGTGTCGCTAAATTGCCTGAAGGGATCAATTTCAAGCATATTTTTGCCGTGTCAGTGCTATGTGGTATTGGCTTTACAATGTCGATTTTTATCTCGTCATTGGCTTTTGGACCGACCAATGCTGAATTTGATACGTTTGCACGGCTCGGTATATTAATGGGCTCAACCACTGCCGCGATTGTAGGCTATATATTGCTTCGTTTATCTTTGCCAAAAAACGCATAAGAATATAATCAGCCCTCCGTAATACGAGGGCTGATTCATTTTATAAACTAACCATTTGATTTATCAATATTCTTAATCAATAGAAAATTTAAGTTTTTATCGATTTATTGAAAATTATTGCCAGCGTAATTATTTTTTGATATTTTTCGCACCAATCTCGGACAGTAGCTTCTGGGGGACACGCGTAATGACCATTCAGGCTGATTGTGACATTACGTAGGGTAGGTATCAGCAAGTCCTTTTGTTGATAGACGGGATACTCTTGCAGCGGGAGCTGCATGTGAATGGGAAACCCAACATTGAACTCATCATCACTTAACACACTGACGTTAATCAGCTTTGTACTTCCTCTATGCCCTGTGCTTGAAGACAGTTCTATCACCGAACCTTGATTCTCTGATTTAGTAATCTTTCATCGAAGACGATGAACCAATTTCCGTTTTTGCCCTTTGGCTAATACGGAGCTTATTGCTATGTCATATTTCCTTATATTCAAACCAAACCAAGGAAATAGGCGGAAATTTTCACATTCAAGGGGAAGGGAAATGAGCACAGCCTTTGAAGTCGATAACACTATCGCAAACATTTTTTCATCTCAGGTACCTGTTGTTGAAGGTATTTATGATCTCACACCGGACCAAATTCTACTCGATCAAATTGAGCATGAATCTGAAGTTCGTTCATACCCACGCCGTCTACCGATTGCCATCAAGCAAGCTTATGGTGCGTTAGTAGAAGATACGCGCGGACAAATTTTCCTCGACTGCTTAGCGGGCGCGGGAACGTTGGCGCTTGGGTATAACCATCCTGAGATCAATCAAGCACTGAAAGAGCAGTTAGATTCAGGTCTGCCATATCAGACATTGGATATGACAACGCACGCTAAAGACAAATTCATCAAGCAAGTAAAAGCATTTTTGCCTGAAGAGTTTGCAAAAAATTCCGCGATTCAATTTTGTGGACCTTCTGGTGCGGATGCCGTTGAAGCGGCTATCAAGCTGGTGAAGCAGACAACGGGTCGTAACACCATGTTTGCGTTTCGCGGTGCTTACCACGGTATGACCAACGGAACGATGGGCATGATGGGCAACCTGAATACCAAAGCTCGTCGCACAGGGTTAATGTCGGATGTGCATTTTATGCCATTCCCATACAACTTGCGCTGCCCGTTTGGTTTAGGGGGCGATGAAGGTGCCAAAGCGAGCATTCGCTACATCGAACGTCTGCTGAACGATGACGAAGCAGGCATCATGAAACCGGCGGCCATTATTGTTGAACCTGTTCAAGGTGAAGGTGGCGTCATTCCCGCTCCAGCATTCTGGCTGCGTGAACTACGCCGCATCTGCGATGAACACGGTATTTTATTAATTTTCGATGAAATTCAGTGTGGCGTGGGTAAATCGGGTTACCGCTTTGCATTTGAAGAGTCTGGCATTTGTCCTGATATTCTTTGCCTATCTAAAGCCATTGGTGGCGGTCTACCAATGTCTATTCTTGTGTTCAAGAAAGAGATCGATACTTGGAAACCGGGTGAGCACACAGGCACGTTCCGTGGTAACCAATTGGCCATGGTTTCTGGTGCGAAAGCGTTAGAAATTATTTTACGTGATAACCTCGTTGAACACGCTAATGTCGCGGGTCAGTACCTACGCCAAGGTCTTGAAGCGATTCAACGCCGAGTGAATTGTATTGCTGAAGTTCGTGGCAAAGGTTTGATGCTCGGCCTTGAAATTCGTAAACCAAACGGTGAAATGAACAAATTTGGCGAGCCAATGGCCGATGGCCAATTAACGCTCGCTATCCAACGCGCGGCACTTGAGCGTGGGTTGATGGTTGAAAAAGGTGGCCGTGAAGGATCCGTTATTCGTTTCTTACCACCGATTATCATCTCATTCGAGCAGCTCGATTTTGCCCTGCGCACTCTTGAAGCGGCGATTTTAGCCGCAGGTGGCGGCGAGAAAGATCCAGAGCCAGAAAATCAAGCCTGGAAGAAGCATTTTATCCAAACCGGTGAAATGGGCAGCAATGAATTTGCCGCTGTGATGAACCATGCCACTTCTGCGATGAAAGCTGTTTTTGAACAAGCCAAAGCGCCTTATTCAGGTTTGGATCCAAAGCAGCTTGAAGAAGCGATTTACGCAGTAGATTTGGATAACAAAAATGCGCCATTGAAGGATGTGATCTCTGAAATGGCAGATCTGGTAGCCAAAAATTCCATTATCGTTCAACACCCAGATTGTATTGCTCACCTGCACACGCCACCCTTGATGCCATCAGTAGTGGCTGAAGCGATGATTGGTGCATTAAACCAGTCCATGGACTCATGGGATCAATCGTCTTCTGCTACCTATGTTGAACAGAAAGTGATTGATTGGATGTGTGAGAAATACGAACTCGGCGCTCAGGCGGATGGTATTTTCACCAGTGGTGGCACGCAAAGTAACCAAATGGGTTTAATGTTAGCTCGTGACTGGATTGCCGATAAATTAAGTGGTCACTCTATTCAAAAGCTGGGCTTACCTGAATATGCCGATAAGCTGCGTATTGTGTGCTCGAAAAAATCGCATTTCACCGTGCAAAAATCGGCCTCTTGGATGGGGTTGGGCGAGAAAGCCATTTTGGCGGTTGATGCGAATCCAAACGGCACAATGGATGTCACCAAACTGGAAGCGGTTGTTGCACAAGCGAAAGCCGAAGGTCTTATTCCATTCGCTATTGTTGGAACAGCAGGCACAACGGATCACGGTGCGATTGATGATCTGTCGACGATCGCGGATGTAGCACAGCAACATGATCTATGGATGCATGTGGATGGAGCATACGGTGGTGCATTGGTTCTAAGTAGCCATAAAGCACGTTTGCACGGTGTTGAGCGTGCGCACTCGGTCAGCGTCGACTTCCATAAATTGTTCTTCCAAACGATCAGTTGTGGCGCGGTGTTGCTCAAAGATAAAAGTCACTTCAAGTATCTACTGCATCATGCGGATTACCTTAACCGTGAACATGATGAACTGCCAAACTTGGTGGATAAATCTATTTCTACGACCAAGCGTTTTGATGCATTGAAAGTGTTTATGACAATGCAAAACGTAGGCCCTAAGGCTTTGGGTGAAATGTACGATCATCTGCTAGAACAAACACTGCAAGTGGCAGATTTAGTTCAGCATCACGATGCTTTTGAACTCTTGGCTGAGCCTGCTCTCTCCACCGTGTTATTCCGTTCCGTGGATAAACAAGCGGTAGATTTTGACGAGTTGAACAAAGCGTTGCGTTTAGAAGCATTGACACGTGGTGTCGCGGTGTTGGGCGAGACGATTGTGGATGGCAAAACAGCGCTTAAATTCACCATTTTAAACCCATGCTTACAACTGTCAGATTTCAAAGCATTACTTAATAAGATTGAAGTACTAGCCTCTGAGCTAGCCAAGGCATAAAGGAATACAAACAACCATGTCTATTTTACAAATTGGCGCGGGAGGCGTTGGCTGGGTTGTCGCACATAAGGCGGCCCAAAACAACGACATACTCGGTGATATTGTTCTTGCTTCTCGTACTCTTGAAAAGTGCGAGAAGATCATTGAATCGATCAAAGGAAAAAATAACCTTAAAGATCCAACTAAAAAACTTGAGGCACGCACCGTCAAGGCGGATGACGTAGCCTCGTTAGTTGCATTAATTAAAGAAGTCCAGCCTGATCTTGTGATCAACGCTGGCCCTCCTTGGGTAAACGTGCCAATCATGGAAGCATGTTGTCAAGCCAAGGTTTCCTATCTAGATACATCGGTTGCTGTTGACCTTTGCTCTGAAGGTCAACAAGTGCCTGAAGCGTATGATCCTCAATGGGCATTTCGTGAAAAATTTAAGCAAGCAGGTATTACCGCTATTCTCGGTGCTGGTTTTGATCCGGGCGTGGTTAGCGTGTTTGCCGCGTATGCGGTGAAGCACCTCTTTGACGAAATCGACAGTATTGATGTGATGGACATTAATGCAGGCGATCACGGCAAGAAATTTGCGACTAACTTTGATCCAGAAACCAATATGTTAGAGATTCAAGGCGACTCTTTCTATTGGGAAGAAGGGCAGTGGCAGCGTGTTCCTTGCCATTCACGAATGCTAGAATTTGATTTTCCTCAGTGCGGCCAGCACAAGGTGTACTCCATGTCGCACGATGAAGTGCGTTCGATGAAAGAGTTTATTCCGGCCAAACGTATTGAATTTTGGATGGGTTTTGGCGATCGTTATCTCAACTATTTCAATTGCATGCGTGATATTGGTTTATTGAGTCCAAATCCATTGACGCTGCAAGATGGTACTGTGGTTCAACCACTTCAAGTGCTTAAAGCGATGCTGCCAGACCCAACCTCTTTGGCTCCTGGCTACAAAGGCCTGACTTGTATTGGTACTTGGGTGCAAGGTTGGAAGGATGGTAAACAGCGCAGTGTCTTTATCTACAATAATGCAGACCATGAAGTGGCATACCATGATGTAGAGCACCAAGCCATCGCTTACACCACGGGCGTTCCTGCCATTACTGCGGCATTGCAGTATTTCCAAGGGCATTGGGCACAAGCGGGCGTGTTTAACTTAGAGCAGCTTGACCCTGATCTGTTTTTAGAAACGATGCCTAAATTAGGTTTGGATTGGCATGTTCAAGAGCTCGATATCGGGCAACCAGAGATTAAAATTCTAAAATAAGAGTTTTCGATAGTTAAGCCGATGCAGATGTGTCGGCTTTCTTCAATTTGAGAGTGATAAATAGATGCAAAAAAGCGAACTCCAAACGCCCTATTTTATGATTGATGAATCACAGTTGATCGCGAACCTACAAATCGCGAGGCAGCTCAAAGAGATGTCGGGCGTCAAACTCGTCTTGGCTTTAAAATGCTTCTCTACTTGGGGAGTGTTTGACATCATCAAACCTTACTTAGATGGCACCACCAGCAGCGGCCCATTTGAAGTAAAATTAGGTTACGAAACGTTTGGTGGTGAAACACACGCCTATAGCGTTGGCTACAGTGAAGCTGATGTTAAAGAAGTGGCCGATATTTGCGACAAAATGATTTTTAATTCGCAATCCCAGTTGGCCGCTTACCGTCATTTAGTTGAAGGCAAGGCGTCATTGGGTTTACGTTTAAACCCTGGCGTGAGTTACGCTGGGCAAGATCTTGCCAATCCTGCACGTCAGTTTTCTCGTTTAGGTGTTCAAACAGACCATATTGATAACTCAGTGTTCGATACCATCAATGGCGTGATGTTCCATATGAATTGTGAGAACAAAGATGCTGATGCGTTCATTGCGTTATTAGATTCGATCTCTGAGCGTTTTGGCCAATATCTGGATAAGTTAGATTGGGTCAGCCTAGGCGGTGGTGTGTTCTTCACTTGGCCTGGTTATCCGCTAGAAAAATTAGCATTAGCGCTTAAGGCCTTTTCAGAAAAGCATCAGGTTCAACTTTATCTTGAACCGGGTGAGGCGATCATCACGAAAACGGCTGATTTAGTGGTGACTGTTGTCGATATCGTTGAAAATGGCATGAAAACAGCGATTGTTGATTCGGCAACTGAAGCGCATCGTTTAGACACACTGATTTACAAAGAGCCTGCGGCTATCTTAGAAGCGAGTGCGAACGGTGAACATGAGTATGTCATTGGCTCGTGTTCTTGCTTAGCGGGTGATCAATTTTGTGTGGCTTCATTTGAACAGCCATTATCGATTGGTCAGCGGTTGCATATCATGGATAGCGCGGGCTATACCATGGTGAAATTGAATTGGTTTAATGGCCTTAAAATGCCTTCCGTGTATTGTCAACGCAGTACAGGAGAGCTTCAGAAACTGAATGAATTTGGCTATGAAGACTTTAAACGTTCATTATCTCAATGGTCGGTAAACTGATGACAATAGGCCTCACCATACAGTGGGTGAGGCCTATTTTTGTAAAATCACACCTTAGAGTTTAAAGCTTTTCATTCTTTCGTCTAATTGGCGTGAAAGAGCGGCCAAGGTTTCACTCTCTTCTGCCAAATAGTTTGCCGATTGTGACATCTCCAATGCCGAATCGTTAATACCACTGACGTTACGGTTCATTTCTTCGGCCACTGCACTTTGTTCTTCTGCCGCAGTGGCGATTTGAATTGCTTTGTCACTCACATGCTGAATATGACTGACGATCAAGGAAAGATCGCTGCCTGCATTTTCTGCCCGCTCCACACTGTTATAAGCGAGATCTTGGCTTTTTTGCATCGCGTTTGATGTACTAACGGCCAGTTGCTGTAAGCGGTTAATGGTGGTTTGGATTTGGTCAGTGGAATGATGGGTACGGCTAGCTAAATTTCTGACCTCGTCGGCGACCACTGCGAATCCTCTACCTTGTTCTCCAGCACGTGCGGCTTCAATCGCTGCATTTAGCGCAAGTAAATTAGTTTGTTCAGAAATGCCGCTGATCACTGTGGTAACTTCACTGATTTGCATCACGCCTTCTTTGAGTTTGTGCACTTGCTCAGTGGCCACTTCCAGCTCTTTTGAGAGCGCTTTAATGCTGTCCACACTGGAATGTACGTCTTTATCGCCTAAGCCGGCTTCTTTGCTGGCATCCAATGTATCTCTTGCGGTCTCTTCTGCATGGCCTGCAACATCGGCAACTGTCGCACTCATTTCATTCATCGCGGTTGCGAGCTGACTTAATTGGTCACGTTGGCTGGTCACCGCTTGGCTAGTTTCTTCCGCAGAAGAAGCGATGCGAATGGCGGCCTCTGCAAGCAGGTTTGCTGAGGTGACCGACTCGATTAATGCTAAACGCACTGCACTTACGCTGTCATTGATACGACATGCCACAATGCCAATCTCATCTTCTCCCATTACTGGGACTTGTGCGGTTAAATCGCCGCTTGCCACTTTTTTCATGACTTCTTTAATTGATTCTAACGGCATAATGATGGCTCGGCTGATGACTACCCCAAGCGTTGCCATCACAAACACAACTGCCAATGTCGCTCCTCCCATCTTGAGGATCTGTTTGTTGATTGCCTCTTCAATGTCATTGATGAGCATGCCTGAGCCGATAATCCAATGCCACGGCGCAAACCCGTGGACTGCCGATAATTTCTCTGCGGGTGTTCCACTGTTAGTCTGCCAAGGATATGTCAACGTGCCTTGTTGACCATTTTTGCCAAGCTCAACCATAGTGAACCAAAACTCGCCTTGCGTATCTTTTCCTGGGCTTCCCATCTGTTTGCCAACCAAATCAGTGCGAATCGGATGGGCAATGGTGTGACGAGACTCATCGATAGCAAAAAGATAGTTGTTGCTGTCAAAACGTGTGTTGTTGATGAGTATCTTCGCCTGTGATTTAGCTTCGTCTTCGGGGAGTGTTTTCTGAAGGTGTGAGATTTGTGAGAGGAGAGTATCGATAACTGCGTTCAACCTCGCTTCACGCTCTACGACTAAGTTACTTCTCAGCGCGCTAGTTGCAATGAACAGTAAGCTCAATAAGCCAACAATTGCAACCGCGATAATAGCGGTCAGCTTGTAGCTGACCTTAATATTTTCAAGCTTCAACATGACGTTACCACCATTAAAACAACCCAACCTTATTGCTGGGCATATTGGTTTACCTGTTGTACTTGAGGTTACCGTGATGTTGGTTACGTTTGATTGCCAGAGTCACAAGGTTTGTTAATACTCATTAGTAATCATCCGTTTATCCATCTGACGGCGTCTTCAAGTTATTCGGCATCTAGGATTTGCAGGCTTAGATTAATTATGGTTACCCGCTCTCTAATATTGGAATATGGTCGTCATTTCGCGAATGCAATTAGTTGATTTTGTTAACTGAATCACAACTTTAATCTTACTTAATAGATAGTGAGGTCGATAAAAAAGGAAGCATCAGCTTCCTTTTTTCGGGGGCGTAAACGAGATTACACTTCTAATATCACGCGCGTATCTTCACTGAGCGCTTCAAGCTCATCGGCTACGTCTTCAATTTGTATCGCAGCTGGGAGCTTGATGGCTAGGTTGGCGGTAAATAAACTTGAGCTGACACCACCGCCACCCGCAATAAAAACGCGTTGGCAATCCATATCTAAAATATTGATACCTTGATTATCAAGAAGGTGGGTGATTTCGTTGACGATGCCTGCACGGTCGTTTGCATCAATCCGCAGTTGGTAAATCGTTTCTTTTTCGTGTTGATGTACGTCAGAATCAACAATCTGCACCAGAAGATCGGGTTGTTCTCTAAATGCTTGTTGAACGATAACGGCATTTGAGGTCGGTAACTCTATTTTAATGACGGCAGCTACTTGGTTTTCAATAAAGTTCACTTTACTTATTAACCATTTTCCACCATTTTCATGAGTGATAGCGGCAAGATGTTTAATTGTGGCTGGTGTTGCACTGCCGACGAAATTGACGATAAAAGTACTGTTCATAATAGGCCTCCCATAGAAAGCTAACGAAAGATAAATCGTTGATCTTGAATTCCTTTCACTTCAGTGTAGAGGCCTATCTTAGATAAGACTTGATGAGAGTCAATTTTTTACATTTACGCAGTCTCTTGCTTGTCAGTATTCATACTTGGGCCACAAAAATAGCCTTGGCTTTAGGCATTGGCCTTGTGTTTAGCCCTGTTTTTTAGAAACTGACTTTGAGATTAAGGCCATAAAATTGCGAATCATAGCTAGCGCCTGAGTCCAAAGCAAACTTTGCGGCATCTTGGTTGCCAAACCAAGGTGTGCCATTAAATTCTACTTCGGCATCGCCTCCCCAAGCATTTGATACCCAGCCATGGATATGTCCAACAGGGTTGAGGAAGAAAAGTGTGACATCACCCAGAGTCGATGAACCCAACACTTCACCACCTGTGGTAACAATATCTTGTTCCGCTTCAAACATCAGCTCACCGACAACCGCACCGAAAAAGGGCGTAATAAACAAGTCTTGCCATGACGGTATCTCGGCAAACGATTCTACGCCATATTCCCAAAAGAAAGTCGACATAACACCGGAGTAAAGAAAAGATTCAAACTCATTAAATCCAGCATGTCTTGCGGCGGTGTAGTAAACGCCGCCAAAGTAGGGGTGCATAATGTAGTTGAGATAA
>NZ_NDIO01000412.1:0-5573 GCF_002241085.1 Vibrio sp. V03_P4A6T147 | reverse complement strand
CGGAGTTGCCTAAATTGTAAATAACGGCAACAATGAGATTGAGGGCCCGCAAAGAATAGCGATAATGGGCCAATATAACAAAAAAAAATTGAAATAATATTAACTTCTATCAATTTTTTACTAGATTAGTTGAATCATTAAACTATTTTTTAGTTGAATGGGCAGCATCGAGAGTGAGGGCGCGCTATGAATAACAAAGTTGGAATCGTTCACAGCCTGAAAGATGGTCAGAAATATATGGATGTTTGGCCTGTGCGCAAAGAGCTAGGCCTCATTTTTCCTGAGCAACGGATCATTAAAGCCACGCGTTTTGGCGTGAAGGCTATGCCAGCTATCGCCGCAATCAGTGTACTGACACAGATGGTTTTTGAAAATACACAGGCGATGCCCCAAGCAGTGGTAGTGGCACTTTTTGCCATAAGCTTACCGCTACAAGGTATGTGGTGGCTGGGAAACCGCGCCAATACCCAACTTCCACCTTCGCTTGCTGGGTGGTACCGAGAGCTGTACCAGAAGATTGTCGATACTGGTTTTGCTTTAGAGCCAATCAAAGCGAAGCCGAGATACAAAGAGCTGGCTGCTATCCTCAACCGAGCATTCCGTCAGTTAGATGACGCCGCGTTAGAACGCTGGTTCTAGCCACCCAGGTAGCATGTGAATAAAAGGCAAAGAGGACTTCCGCAGTGAACTCCTCTTTGTTATTCAACTTTCGCCTTATTCTTATCTCTCTTTTTGTTACTTTACTGTTAAACCTCACTTCCCTTTAGCCTGAGTTACTGGTAATAATGTTGTCAGCGACGCTCAGTGCGCGTACATAAAAATATTAAAAACACAACATCCAACATGTATACCCAAACAATATGAAGTTGTAAGCAATCTGCAATGGGATGAATCCTAATGTGGCACAGGTTAACTGTGTTTAACGGGATGAGCGCATTTGCTAGCACTGCTACCGCTTTAAGTAGGAAGGGTATAATGCTTAAATCAAGGAGTTAAGATGAAAGCAGGCAAAGCCATTGTTACCGCCGTTTTTGCAGGAGCAGTATTACTCTCTTCCACAAGCATCATGGCCAAAACAGCGAAAGTCGCCGTATCGCAAATTGTTGAGCACCCAGCTTTAGACGCAACCAGACAAGGTTTACTTGATGGTTTAAAAGCAAAAGGTTATGAACAAGGCAAAAATCTCGATTTTGATTTTAAAACCGCGCAAGGCAACCCAGCCATTGCTGTTCAAATTGCGCGCCAATTTGTCGGGGAAAATCCTGATGTGTTAGTCGGCATCGCAACCCCCACGGCGCAAGCGCTCGTTTCTGCAACCAAAACTATTCCTGTCGTGTTCACGGCGGTGACCGATCCTGTCGGTGCTAAATTGGTAAAAAAACTTGAGCAACCGGGTAAGAACGTGACCGGGCTTTCTGATCTATCGCCAGTTGAACAGCACATTGAGCTGATCAAAGAGATCATGCCAAACGTGAAATCTATCGGCGTAGTGTATAACCCCGGTGAGGCGAATGCAGTGAGCTTGATGGAACTGCTTAAATCGAGCACTCAAAAACATGGCATTAAACTTATTGAAGCGACAGCCTTAAAAAGTGCAGACGTACAAACTGCGACACAGGCGATTGCCTCAAAATCAGACATTATCTATGCCTTGATTGATAATACCGTTGCCAGTGCGATTGAAGGGATGATTGTTTCGGCAAACCAAGCTAAGACCCCAGTATTTGGCGCAGCAACCTCTTATGTTGAACGCGGAGCGATTGCTAGCCTTGGCTTTGATTATTACCAAATTGGCGTACAAACCGCGGACTATGTTGTCGCTATCTTGGAAGGCCAAGCACCGGGTAAACTGGATGTTAAAGTGGCCAAAGGGTCTGATTTAATGATCAACAAAACCGCAGCGGAAAAACTGGGCGTAACGATTCCTCAGTCAGTACTTGATCGTGCTACGAGCGTAAAATAAAGACCATTCAGAGCTAGAGCGAAGGCTTTAGCTCTGTTTAAGCAGAGAAAGGAGTTGTTATGTCTGCTTTTGCTTTTTTTGGCGCTCTAGAGATAGGGCTGCTGTACGGATTAGTGGCATTGGGTGTTTACCTCACTTTCCGTGTCCTTGATTTCCCCGATTTAAGCGTTGATGGCAGTTTCCCGATGGGCGCTGCGGTGGCCGCAACGGCGATTGTGGCAGGTATTAACCCTTGGGTTGCTACAGGAATGGCGATACTTGCGGGTGCCTTTACCGGTTGGGTGACTGCATTTCTTGCGGTTCGCTGCGGTATTTTGCATCTATTGGCGTCGATTCTCACCATGATTGCCGCCTTCTCCATCAATATTCGTATTATGGGACGCCCCAATATTGCTCTGCTTGGGGAGGAGACCATTCTTACGCCCTTTGAAGCCATGGGTGACTCGGTTTACATTCGTCCGCTGGTCGTGGGTGTATTGGTCTTGATTTCGGCCTGGTTTGTGGTGCGATTATTAAACAGTGACTTTGGACTTGGACTGCGTGCTACGGGTGTTAATGCCCGCATGGTGAGAGCACAAGGCGGAAGCACCTCGTTTTATACCTATTTTGCTCTTGCGTTATCGAATGGTTTTGTCGGTTTTGCTGGGGCACTGTTTGCGCAAACCAACAGTTTTGCTGATGTAACTTCGGGCGTAGGGACGATTGTCGTTGGCCTTGCCGCTGTGATCTTGGGGCAGACGTTGATCCCTGGGCGCCGGATCTGGGTTGCAGTGCTGGCGGTCATCGTCGGTTCAGTGCTGTACCGTTTAGCGGTCGCCTTTGCTTTGAGCTCGGGCATGTTCGGTTTGCAGGCGTCTGATCTCAACTTAGTTACTGCTGTGCTGGTGGCCATTGCACTGATTGCGCCAAAAATGAAAAGGAACTTCAAAGCAAAAAAGGGTAATTCTCCTGCTCAGAAGTCGGTTGTTGCTAAGCAGGATAAAGCGTCAGGAGAAACATTATGATTCGTTTAGAAGATATTCAAGTCACGTTTAACCCTGGCACAATTTTAGAAAATAGAGCGTTAAGAGGTGTTCACCTCGAAGTACCTGAACATCAATTTTTAACTGTGATTGGCTCAAATGGTGCAGGGAAATCGACCTTATTAGGCGCTGTAACGGGCGAAACGCCCATGATGGCAGGCAAAGTACTCATCGATGAAGTCGATGTCACGCGCCAGAGCGTGGATCAGCGTGCACGTTTATGCGCTCGCGTGTTCCAAGACCCACTTGCCGGTACATGTGGTGATTTAACCATTGAAGAGAATATGGCTTTAGCCTACATGCGCGGCAAGCGCCGAGGGTGGGGGCTGTCACTTTCTTCATCACGTCGCAAGTTGTTTCAAGAGCGAATCGCTATCCTTGGTTTGGGATTAGAAGATCGCTTAGGCGATAACATCGGCTTACTGTCTGGTGGGCAGCGTCAAGCGGTTAGCTTAGTGATGGCAACCTTATCTGACAGTAAATTGTTACTGCTTGATGAGCACACTGCGGCTCTGGACCCTAGAATGGCGGCCTTTATCATTGATTTGACCAAAACAATCGTCAAAGAATTTAACTTGACTGTGATGATGGTAACGCACTCGATGAAAGATGCCTTAGCGTGTGGTGATCGCACTGTGATGCTTCACCAAGGTGAAATTGTTCTTGATGTGTCTGGTGAGCAGCGTGCCAATATGAAAGTGCCTGATCTACTGGAAATGTTTTCGAAAGTTCGAGGCGAAGAGCTGGCAGATGATAGCCTTCTACTCAGTTAATGGTTTTATTTCGTTATCACAGAGGGTTAGTTAACACAGTGGTTGACTAAGCAGCAACAGGCTTTCTCGGCGTGAGGTTGAGAAAGCCTGAAGAAAACGCATCACAACGTGTTTTGTAACCGATCACGGTAACGCTGAATGTGCTCCACGATAGGTTCCGATTTGGTGAAGGTCCTGATTTCGAGAAATAGCTCGTTAGCTTGAGGATATTCTTGACGCAAGTAGGTAAACCATTGCTTGACTCGGTTGGGATAGTAAAAGCCTTTATCGCCTCTAATTTCAAATTGCGAATAGCGCAGGAGCAGATCAACCACTTCATGCCAAGGCATCACTTTATGGTTATGTTTGACCACATTGCCTAAATTGGGAACGTTGAATGCGCCTCGACAAACCATCAATGACTCTACGCCCGTCGCTTTAATACAGGCTTGACCATCGTCATAGTTCCAAATTTCGCCATTAGCGATCAGAGGCAGAGACGTCTTCTGGCGTATCTGATTAATGTAATCCCACTTAATTTCACTGGCGCGATAACCGCCCGCTTTTGTTCGGGCATGAACTGTGAGCTCGTTTGCTCCAGCTTGTTCAATCGCATCGACAATTTCAAAGCAGTCGTTAGGGTCTTCCCAACCTAAGCGAATTTTAGCCGAAACAGGGATCGCTTTCGGGACCGCATCTCGGCATGATTTTACCACTTGATAAATCAATTCCGGATGTTGTAACAGCGCCGCACCGCCTTTGTGTTTGTTGACCGTTTTCGCTGGGCAACCAAAATTCAAGTCAATGCCGTGCGCGCCTAATTCAGCAACTCGTGCGGCATTTTCTGCCATCCAATGTGGCTCTTGGCCGAGCAGTTGAACGTGCACGGGAACACCTGCTTGTGTTTTTGAGCCTGTTTTCAGTTCAGGACAAAGGCGATAAAAAACGTGGTCAGGCAATAATTGGTCAACGACACGCACAAATTCAGTCACGCACAGATCGTAATCATTCATCTGGGTGAGCAGTTCACGCATCAAGTGGTCTAGTACACCCTCCATTGGGCCCAAAATTACACGCATCATCATTTCGCCTTAAAAATTCGAGGCGAGATTGTAGTGGTTACCGAATCAAAAGTCACTAAATGCAAGAGTTGGTATATAATCCTTGGTCAACCATTTTAACTGTACAGATTTTCATGACCTACTCATTGCTCTCTCTTCCTCAATCAGTTCCTCAATCCGCTCATTTTTTTGAAGGGGCTATTTTGGCATCCAATTTCGCCACTAAGCCGTTAGAACCCACAACTTGGTTAGAACCTTTAGTGGGGGAGCAAGTCAAAGCACTTGAACCAGCGGTGATGGCGCAAATTAATCTGCAATATAACTTGCTCAAACGTAGCGAATATTCGGCGTTAGCCTTGCTAGATAATGCGACTCAGTGGGCTGATTTTGCTGAAGGGTTTATGAGCGTCTGGCCAGTCGTTGAACCGCAATGGTTAGAGACTCAAATTGGTGATGGCAGCCTGCGCATGCTGCAAGCTTTGTTGACCACCTTCATGTTAGCCATCGATGAAACACAAACACAGCAGCAGATGAGCGAAGCGGGTTTTGCAACACCACCCAGTTTGAGTGATTTTGCTGAGCAGTTGGATGTCATGATCACTGAAGTGGCGTTAATGGCTGATGAATTAATGCTCGGCATGAAAACGCAGCGGGTTAACCCATTTAAAGAAATTGGACGCAATGATCCTTGTCCGTGCGCCAGTGGCAAGAAATTCAAACAGTGCTGTGGCCAGTAAAGTACGCCGCCTGAGGTTTAATCTCAACAAAGCGCTGA
>NZ_NDIO01000147.1:0-5653 GCF_002241085.1 Vibrio sp. V03_P4A6T147 | reverse complement strand
CATCCAAGGGTTAGAAAGTGAATTTTCTCAATTGGTTGAACACTCACTCAGCACAGGAAAAATTTCACTTCCTCCTATTCCTGATGTTGTTCTAAAAATACAGCGCTTATGTACATTAGAATCTACTGAAATTTCAGATGTCGCCGATTGTCTACTTGAAGATCCCGGACTGACTGCAATTGTAGTACGCGTAGCAAACTCTGTTGTCTTTAATCGTCGAAATATTACCTGTACGGATTTAGTCACGGCTGTATCACGCTTAGGCATACTACGAGTACGCGACATTGTAACAGCCCAAGCGATTGAGCAGTTAAAGCACTCTGTAAACTTAAGCAAAGAATGCAATAAAATATTGGTTAATAGCGCCACCATATCGCGAGAGTTTGGCGCAACCATGGTGATGGTAACTCACGCATTTAAACAACTTGAACCAAGCCGATATCAACATTTAGAGCAGGAAAAAGCCTTACTTGTCGGTCTACTTGCGGATATTGGCTTGTTTTGTCTGGTACACGAATATCATTTATATCTTGAGAAAGGCAACTATCTCGATCAAGACATCGCCCTACAGATTTTTCAGTCGCGATGTTCAAAAACCAGTCAGCTTGTGTTAAGAAGTTGGGGGTTCGACTCAGATTTCCTTGAAGTAGCAGGAAATCAATCTTTAGTCGCATCTTCTCACGAAGTCAGTTACCTTGATGTGGCACGTATTGCTCACCATCTTTTACTGTTTCGTCGTCAAGATGAAGAGATTGAAGAGCATGACGTCGAAATTAATGCGACCGGAGCTGAGGTGCTATACAACTTAAGTAACCTTAGTGAGCTTGAATTCAAATCAAAACTCAATGATGTGATCAACGCAAGCGGCTTCTAAACCCAAAACAATCAGAGGATGAGATGTTCTCAGGGATGTTATTTATTTTTGCCCCACTAATAGTGGGGTATCTATTTTCTATTGCCAATCAACAGTGGCTAGCAGCATTAAATAAAGCCACGTCTTGGTTAGTTTACGTCATTCTGTTTCTGATGGGTTTAAGCTTGGCAGCCCTCGATAACTTGGGCAGTAACCTACAGTTGATACTCAAATTTACCACCGTGTTTTTCTTGATGATCGGTGCTTGCAACTTGTTGGTCTTGCCTTTTATTGACAAATTTCTACCCATAAAAACCGATGCGAACCATTCAAAACTGCCACTATCTAGCATGGCGTTAGAATCCGTAAAGCTGATTGTGGTTGTCGGTGGAGGATTGGCGCTTGGGGTTGTATTAGGATTCGATTTAAGTTGGGTGAGCACCGCCAGTGAATGGATCCTGTTCGTATTACTTTTCTTTATTGGTATTCAGTTGAGAAATAGTGGTTTAACTCTACGACAAATTTTGCTCAATAAATACGGAATGGTCATCGCATTAGTCATTATATTGACCTCTTGGATTGGGGGGATCATTGCGGCCATGATTCTTGATATCCCAATTTATCGAGGACTAGCCATGGCTTCCGGTTTTGGATGGTATTCACTTGCCGGGATTTTAATGGGTGATGCTTTCGGCCCAGTCTATGGTGGTGCCTCTTTCATGATAGAGCTACTTAGAGAACTGGTTGCTTTAGTGATGATCCCCATGCTAATCCGAACCAAACCTTGCTCTGCCATCGGCTATGCTGGGGCAACCGCGATGGATTTCACCTTGCCCGTGATCCAGACAACTGGCGGGGTTCGTTGCGTACCGATCGCGATTGTCAGTGGGTTTATTCTCAGCCTACTGGTGCCTATTCTTATGCTGTTCTTTGTATCACTTGCAGGCTAGATCTCAGGAATCACTTTAGCCTTCATTTAAACTAACAATAGGGAGTAGAAAACTCCCACACAATAACAAAGCCCAAAGGAAGATTTATGAAACGTGTTATCGTTGCCCTACTGCTCTCAACTTCAGCGAATGTTGCTCTCGCTGCTGATAACCAATGCTTATCCGAAAAATATGACGCTTATGTCGACGCGTCTCTCCATTGGTATAGTGATCTCGCAGACTTAACGACCGCGCAATATCCTGAACTTACTGAAGTCAGCCAATGGTTTCTGCAAGGACGCCAGCATCACTTTGAATTAAGCCGTGCGGCAGTCCACTATTACCTAAGCAACGATCCTTCTAAAGTTGCCACCTCGCAACCTGTAGAAGCTTGGTTAAAACTAGAACAGCACGACATTAAAGTATTGGCCTCACGCAGTGATGATCTCGGCCACATTGCTAAAATCACCTATGAAGATCGCCAAACAAAGCCTAACGAAAAAAACTATGAATTACGTTCAGCTTTAGCCGAATTGCTCAGTCATCCGAAGCAGATCGAAGCTGCGTTGAATAAATATAACGATGCCATCGCCTTGATCGAAAAGAAAGTCTGTAACTAGTCGCCGCCTCTACTCTAGCCGAATTAAGACGGGACAACTGTCCCGTTTTCGTTTAGATTGTGCCGCTCGCATTCCATAAAATCAAAATAACGAAGCTGTATGGTATCAGAACAAAAAACTGCAGATGTGAGTTTCGAGAGCTTGTTACGGATCTTCACTGTGCCCGAAGGCCCCGACTCAACACTGACAAAAATAGACCAAGAGCTATCGCGCAATTTGAACCTCTTCTTGCGTGAACATATTGTCGCTGAAGAAAAACCACTCAAAGAGATCGAAAAAGATTTCTCTAATCCGCAAATTCCAGAGTCACCGGAGTTCGTTTCAGAACATACTCAGCATTTGTTGGACAATTTAGTCGCTCATTCAGTGCATACCTCGGCTCCTAGCTTTATTGGTCATATGACATCTGCACTGCCATATTTTTTGATGCCGTTATCAAAGATCATGATTGCGCTGAATCAAAACTTAGTCAAAATTGAAACGTCAAAAGCGTTTACACCGCTAGAACGGCAGGTTTTGGGTATGTTGCATCGTTTGATCTATCAAAAAAATGACGCTTTTTACAGCCAATGGATGCATAGCGCTAATCATTCGCTCGGTGCATTTTGCTCTGGTGGAACAATTGCCAATATCACGGCATTGTGGGTGGCTCGTAATAATACTTTGAAAGCCGATGGTGATTTCCAAGGCGTCGAAAAAGAGGGGCTGTTTAAAGCCATGCATCATTATGGTTATCACGGGTTAGCCATTTTAGTGTCTGATCGTGGCCATTACTCTTTAAAGAAAGCCGCTGACGTATTGGGTATCGGCCAAGAAGGCTTGGTTTGTGTAAAAACCGACCACAACAACCGCTTATGCCCACAAGATTTGAAAGCCAAAATGGCACACCTAAAAAGCCAGAAAATTAAACCTTTTGCGGTTGTTGGCGTCGCCGGAACGACAGAAACGGGCAACATTGATCCCTTAAGAGATATCGCCAATATTTGCCAGCAAGAAGGTTGTCATTTTCACGTAGACGCCGCTTGGGGCGGTGCAACATTAATGTCGAATAATCACCGACACTTACTCAATGGTATTGAGTTGGCTGACTCCGTCACGATTGATGCACATAAACAGCTCTACATCCCTATGGGTGCAGGCATGGTACTATTCAAAAAGCCTGATGCTATGCATTCAATTGAGCACCATGCACAGTATATATTGCGGAAAGGTTCAAAAGATCTGGGTAGTCATACGTTAGAAGGTTCTCGCTCAGGTATGGCCATGTTGGTGTACGCTAGCATGCACATTATTAGTCGCCCTGGCTACGAATTATTGATTGACCAAAGCCTAGCTAAAGCTCGCTATTTCGCCGATCTAATTAAAGAACAAGACGATTTTGAGCTGATTTCTGAACCCGAACTGTGTCTTTTAACCTATCGCTATATTCCTGCTTTCGTTCGCCAAGCACTGCAACAAGCCTTGCCCAATCAAAAAGCAGAACTGAACGAGTTGCTAAATGAAATCACCCAGTTTGTGCAGAAAAAACAAAGGGAAACGGGGCGTTCATTTGTCTCTCGAACCCGTTTAAACCCAGAACGCTGGGACAAGCTTGATACCATCGTATTCCGCGTGGTACTAGCCAACCCGCTAACGACACATGCTATCTTGCACTCGATATTAGATGAGCAGCGACATATTGCCACGCTAGCCCCTAATTTGATGGCCAAAATTGAGCGGCTTGCTCAAAGAATCATCAGCTAGAATCCCTGTAAGTTACAGCGAATTGAAAATTTATTTCTTTTTGCTGTAACTAATACATCATTAATGAGCTGGAAATTTCCATTAATCATCGATTTAAATCTAAATTCTGTAGTTTTCATGAAATTTTGTTTGAGGCTTGTCATGTTCTCATCAATTGTTAACTTGAATTGTTACGGAAATCTACATCCTAGGTTTATACTCATTGCATGGCGTTGGTTTAACTTACCTTTTTGGAAATGTGTTATTTCCAATCCCCCCCAAAGGGCGACCGGGTAAAACCAACGAGTTGTTCTCTTCGCCCGCGTGAACACTATGAATACATTAGAAAAAATTCAAAAAAATCTGGAAAACTTTAGCAAGTCGGAACGTAAAGTCGCCGAAGTAATTATGGCTTCGCCCCAAACCGCGATTCACTCAAGTATTGCGACGCTCGCCAAAATGGCCGATGTCAGTGAACCAACGGTAAACCGCTTTTGTCGACGACTCGACACCAAAGGCTTTCCCGACTTTAAGCTTCATTTAGCGCAAAGCCTTGCTAACGGAACTCCGTATGTAAACCGAAATGTTGAAGAAGATGATGGCCCAGACGCCTACACCCATAAGATTTTCGAATCGACTATGGCGTGTTTGGATGTGGCTAAAAACAGCTTGGATCCAATGCAAATTAACCGTGCAGTTGACTTACTCACACAAGCAAAACGGATCTCTTTCTTCGGTTTAGGAGCCTCTTCTGCTGTAGCAAAAGATGCCCAAAACAAATTTATTCGCTTTAACATTCCGATCACTTGTTTTGAAGATATCGTGATGCAACGCATGAGTTGTATCAACTGTACCGATAATGACGTAATTGTTTTGATTTCGCATACAGGTCGTACTAAAAGCCAAGTGGAAATCGCCAATCTTGCGCGCGAAAATGGTGCGACTGTCATTGCGATTACGGCAAAAGATTCACCGCTGGACAAAGCAAGCTCGTTGTCGATCTCTCTTGACGTACCTGAAGATACTGACGTCTATATGCCCATGGCAAGCCGTGTGGTGCAAATGACGGTAATTGATGTACTGGCTACTGGTTTCACCCTGCGCCGTGGCTCTGGTTTTCGTGAAAATCTTAAACGCGTCAAGGATGTACTAAAAGACTCGCGCTACGATAAGCTGTCACAGTTCTAAGATAATCGCGATCCTAAAATAATCGTTAAAACGGAGCTCAATTGCTCTAATGCCGTTCACTTAAGGTGAGCGGCATTGTATTTTCTAGGGTATCGGCTTGGCTTTTTCTTCACAACTCTAGGGAAGGCTCTTTCTCGCCTTGGCTCAAGTATTAAGCTCCCACTCATTGCATAAAAGTTTTGGAGTTGCCTCGGTATGGCTCCCGGTGACGAGTAGGGAAGCCCCACTATTAGGCGCATGATGTGGGCTAACGCTCCATTGAAGCTAAGTTGGTATGGCAAGTAGTCTCCATTCAACGTATTACACATCTGCACCATTTGATATCTGACTAAGTTGTATGT
>NZ_NDIO01000282.1:0-5678 GCF_002241085.1 Vibrio sp. V03_P4A6T147 | reverse complement strand
TCTCTGAATTCCAACCCAGTTTACTATTCGAGTTCTTTTGATTTTTATATAGTCAATTTTCGACACTTGAGAGCGGTAATTCATGAGTACTAAGATCTTTACCTTAAAAGACGAACAGCAAACGGTAAAATTAGGCGCAGCTTTGGCTAAGCGATGCTCTGCGCAAACCACGCTTTATTTGCATGGTGATCTCGGTGCTGGAAAAACAACCTTCAGCCGTGGTTTCATCCGCGCATTAGGCCATGTTGGCAACGTCAAGAGCCCGACTTATACCTTAGTTGAACCTTATCAACTAGCCGATTGGCAAGTATACCATTTTGATCTTTATCGCTTGGCCGATCCGGAAGAGTTGGAATTTATGGGTATTCGTGACTATTTCACACCGGATGCGATCTGCCTTGTTGAGTGGCCAGAAAAAGGCAGCGGTCTACTTCCAACCGCAGATATTGATGTTGAGCTACGTTACGATGGCGAACAAAGGCAAGCTTTTCTGAGTGCAAACAGCCCCTATGGATCCTCATTGTTGAGTCAGTTGGAGTTATGTTGAACATCATCCATTTGTTACGAACGATAACTCTATCCCTTGCGGTTTGGGGCTGTGCTTTATTTACTTCAACGGCGCACGCGAATGCATTAGAAGGCGTGCGCGTTTGGCCTTCTCCAGATGAAACTCGAGTGGTTATCGATCTCAAAACTGAAGCGGATTATAGCTATTTCACTTTAAGCAGCCCCGAGCGTTTGGTGGTGGATTTGAAAAACACCACGCTTAATACAAAATTGCCGCTTAAAGTCACGGATAGCCCTGTTCTCAAGCAAATTCGTAATAGCTCGCCTCCGGAGAAAGGGACGTATCGCTTGGTGTTTGAGTTACAGCGCAAAGTGAACCCTCAGCCATTTAAACTTGCGCCAACGCCGGGTGGTCAGTATGGGCATCGTTTGGTGGTTGATTTACCCCACAATTTGGATAGCGACAAGGCGACAGTAAAACCGGCCAGCCAAACTAAAGTAAGCCGCGACGCTTCACAGTTATTAGGGACAGAAGATATCGTGGTGGCTATTGATGCTGGTCATGGCGGAGAAGATCCCGGCTCGATTGGCCCGACCAAAAAATATGAAAAAAATGCCACCTTAAGTATCTCCAAGAAGATCGCAGATCAAATTAACGCCGTACCGGGAATGAAGGCGGTCATGACACGCAGTGGCGATTACTTTGTCAACCTCAATAAACGTTCCGAAATTGCGCGCCGTAATAAGTCACACCTACTTGTCTCCATTCACGCCGATGCGTTTCATACCCCACAACCCAGGGGGGGCTCGGTGTTTGTGTTAAATACCAAGCGTGCGAATACGGAAATTGCTCGCTGGGTTGAGAACCACGAACAGCAATCAGAACTGTTAGGTGGGGCTGGTGAAGTGCTGGCAAAAAACAATAGCGATCGAAATGTTAGCCAAACCTTGCTGGACTTGCAATTTAGTCACTCGCAAAAAGAGGGTTACAAGGTGGCAACTCATCTGCTAGGCGAAATGGGAAAAGTAGCCCATTTACATAAAGCAGAGCCAGTCAACGCAAGTTTGGCGGTACTTAAGTCGCCCGATATTCCTTCGGTGTTGGTTGAAACAGGTTTTATTTCTAACCCTACCGAGGAACAATTGCTATTTCAGCGCTCGCATCAAGATAAATTGGCTCGCGCATTGGCAACCGCCATCGTCAAGTATTTTGAAGAAAACCCACCCGAGGGCACTCTGTTTGCTAATCGTGGTAAGACGCAAAAGCACAAAGTGCAGCGTGGTGAATCACTCTCGGTTATCGCTAATAAATATGGCACCTCGACTCAAGCATTAATCGCAACCAACAAACTAAAAAATGCCAATTTGTCGATTGGTCAAATCTTAACGATTCCGGCCACGTCAGCTCCGATTCGCGTTCCTGTGGTCAGCAACCCAGTAGAAACGGAAATTGTTACGCATGTGGTGAAATCTGGCGAGTATTTGGGCAAGATAGCGAGCACGTATAAAGTGAGTGTGGATGCGATTAAACGCGAGAATAACTTGCGTTCAGACACCTTAACGCTGGGGCAGAAACTGAAGATAACGGTGAGTTTGAAGGATAAGCCGCTGCGTAAGCATAAAGTTGAAAAAGGCGAGTTTTTGAGCAAAATTGCCAGCCAATATCAAGTGAGTCTGAATAGTATTCGCCAAGTAAACCAACTTCGGTCTGATCAGCTCGCCATAGGGCAAGTGTTGATCATTCCCAATAAGTAGTAATGAGTATGACGATTAAGATTCTACCCGCACGTCTTGCTAACCAAATTGCCGCAGGTGAAGTGGTTGAAAGGCCGGCTTCTGTCGTTAAAGAGCTGGTGGAGAATAGCTTGGATTCGGGCGCCTCTCGTATCGATATCGATATCGAAAAGGGAGGTACGAAGCTTATTCGTGTGCGCGATAACGGGCAAGGGATAGTAAAAGAGGAATTGGCGCTCGCTTTAAGCCGCCATGCAACTTCTAAAATTCACACCTTAGATGATTTAGAGGCGATCGTCAGCCTAGGTTTTCGTGGAGAAGCGCTCGCGAGTATTAGCTCAGTCTCTCGGCTTACATTGACGTCTCGTCCAGCCACGCAAGAACAAGCTTGGGCAGCATACAGTGAAGGTCGAGATATGGCGGTTAAGTTGCAGCCAACCGCACACCCGATTGGAACGTCTGTCGAAGTTCTCGATCTGTTCTTTAATACGCCCGCTCGGCGCAAATTTTTACGCACAGAGAAAACAGAATTTACTCACATTGATGAGCTACTAAAACGCATTGCTTTGAGTCGGTTTGATGTCACCATCAATGTGCGCCATAACGGCAAGATGGTACGTCAATATCGAGCGGCTAAAACGGCCGCTCAAGAGGAAAAAAGAATCGCGGCTGTGTGTGGCAACGCTTTTGTTCGCCATATGCTGAACATTGAGTTGGAACATCAAGGGCTTCGCTTGCATGGTTGGATAACGACTCCAGAAGGCGCGCGCCAGCAGAGTGATTTGCAATACTGCTACGTTAATGGGCGGATGATGCGTGACAAGCTGATTAATCATGCTATCCGGCAAAGTTATGAAACCAGCCTGAGAGGCGATCAGTTCGCCACTTATGTACTCTTCATTGAGCTCGATCCCCATCAAGTGGATGTGAATGTCCATCCCGCGAAACACGAGGTGCGTTTCCATCAAGCGCGATTAGTGCATGATTTTATCTATCAAGCACTCAGTAGTGCACTGGCTGAAAGCAAGCACATTGAGAAGCCGCAGCTCAAACCATCGGCTTTTCATCAGCCCGATGCGGCGACTGTGGATCGCATTGAGAATGACACTGCAATTGATAGTGTGTGCCAAGAAACTGAGGGGCATAACACCGTTCCAGAGCAAGTGTGGCAAGCGATTGACAACACTCCCGCTTATCCACGAAAAGCTGAGCGAGAAAGCACAACCGCGCACGGCATAGCTGAAACGCCAAAGCGTAGCCATTGGCAGCAAAACGGCTCTCCATCTTCTTCTCGGGTGAAAGCTGAGCACCAGCCAACGGGCTCTCCTTCAAGCGGGGAAGTGAAGCTCTATCAAGAGCTGATGGCAACTCAACCGCCGGCTTCTGCAGTCGAACTTTCTCCTATCGCACATCAAGATCAAGGTGAAATGCTGCAGCTCGAACAGTTGGGGAAAGCTATTGCGGTAATCAAAGGGCAGTACCTGTTAATGGGGTCCAAACAGGGCGTCGTATTGCTTT
The DNA here is from genome assembly GCF_002241085.1 of Vibrio sp. V03_P4A6T147. Classification (NCBI taxonomy): domain Bacteria; kingdom Pseudomonadati; phylum Pseudomonadota; class Gammaproteobacteria; order Vibrionales; family Vibrionaceae; genus Vibrio; species Vibrio sp. V03_P4A6T147. Next base: position 1,919 of record NZ_NDIO01000282.1, on the reverse strand, counting down.
CTCTTATCAAAGGAGCATGGCTGAAAACTCGCGGCCAATTGCATACCGAACAAGGCTTCTTGAAAAGCCAACCTTTACTCGTGCCGCTCTCCATAAAGCTCTCAGCACAAGAACATCAAGCGTTAGCGCATTGCCAGCCGATGTTGAATACGCTAGGGATTGAGCTTAAAGAACGTCATGGTTCAAGCATCATGGTGATGGGCGTACCTCAACCGTTGAGGCAACAAAACCTGCAAAACTTAATCCCAGATCTGCTATCTTACGTGTCCGCTAATGTTACGGCTGATGATGAACCTATTACGGTGGATCTTGTTGCCGATTGGCTGGCTGAACACATCACTGTGGTGAAAAGTGACTACACTTTGTCTGAAGCCATCCAAATGATTTCGGAACTTGAACAGCTTTGGCAAGGGCAACTTCCTCTTCATGATGCGAGTTTTGTCCGCCCCGTTGATTTTTCTACCACCATAGCCGCCTTGTTGGCATAACGAATTAAAAGAATGATGAATCAAACACAACCATTGGCTCTGTTTTTAATGGGCCCGACCGCATCAGGTAAAACAGATTTGGCGATTCGTTTGCGCCAAAAATACCCAGTGGAAATCATCAGTGTCGACTCGGCGCTGATCTACAAAGGCATGGATATTGGCACCGCCAAACCTAATGCACATGAACTGGCACTCGCTCCCCATCGTCTGATCGATATTTTGGATCCAAGTGAAGCCTATTCGGCGGCGGATTTTCGTCGCGATGCATTACTTGCAATGCATGATATTACCGCGCAAGGCAAAATTCCTCTGCTCGTTGGGGGAACTATGTTGTATTACAAGGCTCTACTTGAAGGGCTTTCGCCACTTCCTGCGGCTAACCCTGAGATACGGCAACAAATTGAGCAAGAGGCTTTGGAGCATGGTTGGGGTCAGTTACACGATCAATTACAAACGATTGATCCGGTTTCGGCGGCAAGAATTCATCCTAATGATCCACAAAGATTGTCACGAGCATTGGAAGTTTACCGAATTTCAGGTAAAACTCTTACAGAGTTAACTCAAACGAAAGGTGAAAGCCTGCCATTTCGAGTTAAACAGTTTGCTATAGCTCCCAAGGAAAGGGCTGAGCTCCACCGTCGAATCGAACTCAGGTTTGAAAAGATGATCGAAGCTGGATTTGAAGAAGAAATGAAAGCACTTTATGCTCGAAACGATCTTCATCCGGATTTGCCATCGATTCGCTGTGTTGGTTATCGACAGATGTGGGACTATTTGGATGGGAATTGTACGTTAGAGGAAGCGGTATATCGTGGAATCTGTGCAACCCGTCAATTGGCCAAGCGTCAGATCACCTGGTTACGCAGCTGGGATGATTTAACTTGGTTAGATAGCGAAAACATTGATCATGCAGTAGAAACTCTCTCAAATGCCATAGCATCTGATGGAGTTAGCTGTGTATAATGTGATCGCTTTTGCGTGATGTACCCTGTAAAGGATCCGTTACTTGATATTTGGCATTATCGCCGTCATAACAAGTAGCAACGGGGTTTTTATTCATTTAGCTCAGATGCAAAGGCCGCACCAATAATGCAGTGCACCACTAGCTAAATAACTACAACAAAATACAAATAAGGAAAATAAAATGGCTAAGGGGCAATCTCTACAAGACCCATTCTTAAATGCACTACGTCGTGAGCGCATTCCAGTATCCATCTACCTTGTGAACGGAATTAAGCTTCAAGGTCAGATTGAATCCTTTGATCAATTTGTGATCTTACTGAAAAACACAGTCAATCAAATGGTGTATAAGCATGCGATTTCAACGGTTGTTCCTGCACGTGCAGTGAGCCACCACACTGCTGAGCCACGCACTGGGTCTGATCGTCCATCAGACAAATCAGAAGAGTAATTCTCTGATTAGTATTATTT
>NZ_NDIO01000393.1:0-5733 GCF_002241085.1 Vibrio sp. V03_P4A6T147 | reverse complement strand
ATCCTATATTACTATATCAGGCAAAAAGCCTATCGATACTAAAATAGATGCTTGGGTTGGATGGGGAGCAAGTGGAAGCAACTGTAAGGCGCGTACGTTCAGTTTTTCTAATGTGAAATGGTCAAAAGGGGCAAATGTAGATTTACATATCACCTATGATTTTTCTGCGGATCCCAACCGATATGAATTGAGAATTCCCTACCAGAAATATTATGACGCATTAAACTGTGATGTTACTCTTGGGGATATTATAGTTCAGGCATATAACGCTTTCGATACTGTTGGTTTCGCTCAATTAAGAATTTATAGTCCAAATTCAGCTGACGACAAATTTTTACCATTTAGTTCTTTGATTGAAGCAAAGGATTGCAATGGCGATATATTTAAAAGTATAAGAAAAGAGTGGGCAGGGGCCATTGGTTGTCATTTTTATGTCGATGGAAAGAAAAGGACTAAAGATGAAGAATTCAACGCTTACACCGTCTATTACGATTTCTCGAAATTCAATAACGACACCGTGATTCATTACGATATATTAGCCGGTGAGAATTACCGCTCTGAGCCGTTAGTGCAAGAACAAGTCGCTGTAGAGCAATAATTAGGCATAATGAATGTATTCAATGATCACCTGATTACCTTCTATAGAAACATGCTGGATATCACCATCAACACTTATTCGGTTTTTTAAACAGATCGCTTTTACCTCGCTGGTGGCGGTCTGTTTCAAACTCGGTAGTACCCTGTGCGGCTCAATATGTAGATGACGACAGAATTGACTGATAAACGTCATCGATAAAGAGCTATCCCCTCGTAAAAGATGTGAGAACTCAAGTTGAGTAAGGTTAAGTCGCTTAGCCATCTCCATCTGAGTCAAATGCATTTTAGCCTTTTGTGACATCCATACATTGTATAAGGCTTGGCGATCCTCTTCGCTAAACACCATAGTCCATCCTCTTTTTGTTATCACCTTTATTGGTGGTGTGCAGAGTGACAAAAACGAGTTGAGGTAGTGTCAATGAGAGGTTAAGGCCCGTTTAAATTTTTAATCAATTTCCCTACCAAAACTCTTTCTTGCTCTCGGAGTCTTCCTGTTTGATATCGAGCCACCGTCTCAAAAAATGTAAAGCGTGATTCAGTAGCGCTTACAGCCTGCTTTATGGGTTTTTATACTGAAAGCAGGCTTGTGATATTTCTGTTATTTCTTTTGGTTTGAAAATTAGTGCGTGGCTCTGATTAAACTGCTTTAAGGATTTTCTGTAGTTATTTTAATCATGACACTGATGAGTCGTGGCGTTTTTACGGTCAGATAATACCTGTCGAATACGGCCTAATAAAAGCTTATTGTATTTAATGTCTATTAAATACAATAAGTTATGTTTTGTTTGGGTTTTGGGGTTATTGATTTTTAGTGTTTAAAGTCGCTCAGGAATGGGTGATGCCTCTTGGTTGTTAATTCGTTTTCATCCCTTGTTATTGTTTTCGTTATGAAAATTATTTCGTGATCATCGTCATTAAAATGAAAGTCAATTCTTTTAATTTGAAATATAAAGTGGAAGTATAAATACGTACTTTGACACTAAGCCAATAACAACAATGAGGTTTGATTATGGAATGGATAATTCACGGAGCGGAATGGTTTATCGGACTATTTCAAAAAGGAGGAGAGGTGTTTACGGGGATGGTAACCGGTATTTTACCTTTACTAATTGCACTGCTGGTGGCGATGAATGCGCTTATCCGATTGGTGGGTCAAGAACGAGTGGAGAAACTGGCACAGAGTAGTGCTGGCAATCCGATCTCTCGCTATTTGATATTGCCAGTTATCGGCACCTTCATTTTCTGTAACCCGATGACATTGAGTCTCGGTCGTTTTTTACCTGAACGTTATAAACCTTCCTATTACGCGGCGGCTTCATATAGCTGTCACTCGATGAATGGTTTGTTTCCGCACATTAACCCTGGTGAGTTGTTTGTCTATCTAGGTATCGCTAGTGGCCTGACAACGCTCGGTCTGCCGCTTGGACCTCTTGCGGTTAGCTATTTGTTGGTTGGTATGGTGACGAATTTCTTCCGTGGGTGGGTCACTGACTTCACTACAACTATGGTTGAACGTCAACAGGGTGTTCAGTTAGAGCGTCAGGTTCACGTAGGTTAATGGGGCAATAAAAATGACGAAAGTATTACGTATACAGAAAGGTAGTGGCGGTTGGGGTGGCCCATTGGAGTTGCCGATCGAAGCCGATAAAAAGGTGTTTTACATTACGGGTGGTACTCGCCCTGCGATTGTCGACCGTATTGTTGAGCTTACCGGTTATGAAGCGGTTGATGGTTTTAAAACTAGTGTGCCCGATGAAGAAATTGGCGTTGCGGTCATCGACTGTGGTGGAACATTGCGCTGCGGTTTGTATCCTAAAAAACGGATACCGACAGTTAATATTCACGCTACGGGTAAAAGTGGACCATTGGCTGAATTCATCACTGAAGATATTTATGTATCGGGTGTGCGTGAGCGTGACATTCAGCTAGTAGGCAGCGAGGGGGGATCAATGCAACCACCACTAAGAGATGAACTCTCGAACGAGAATTTGGCGACAAACAAATACGATACGAGTAAAAAACTAACTCAGCAAAGTGACAGCTTGTTGGCTCGGATCGGCATTGGGATGGGTTCGGTGATGGCGACCTTCTACCAAGCTGGGCGTGAAGCCATTGACACCATTTTGAAAACGATTTTGCCTTTTATGGCATTCGTCTCCATGCTGATTGGGGTGATCATTGCCTCTGGTTTGGGCGATGTGATCGCGCATGTATTGACGCCTTTGGCACAAAATCCACTAGGGTTAGTAACGCTCGCGTTGATCTGCTCGTTCCCGTTGCTTTCTCCATTCCTTGGCCCCGGTGCGGTTATCGCTCAAGTTATTGGTGTATTAGTCGGCACCCAAATTGGTCTTGGCAATATACCACCACATCTCGCGTTGCCCGCTTTATTTGCCATCAATGCTCAAGCGGCTTGTGATTTCATCCCAGTTGGGTTGGGTATGGCAGAAGCTAAGCCGAGAACCGTTGAAATAGGTGTTCCTTCGGTACTGTATTCACGTTTCCTTACTGGCGCACCTACCGTTCTACTGGCTTGGTTTGTGTCTCTATTTATCTATCAATAGGGGGTGAGCAATGTCGCCACTATATCAAGTCAAGATCGAGAGCATTGGTGAGTTTGCCAATAGTGCGTTGGAAGACGATATGATGATCATCTTCAGTAATATTGCCCCAAAAGATGCGGCAGAGTATTGCTTCATCCACTCGCATGACGCACTCAAGGGGAATATCAAACCCGGTGGTGTGATGCAATTGGGAAGGTATCAGTATCCGATTACAGCGGTTGGTGAGGTGGTCAATCAAAACCTTGCAGAACTTGGGCACATTACCATACGGTTTGATGCCTTAGTTGAAGCTGAATATCCGGGTTGTCTTCATGTCAATGGTGAACGACCTCAGCAAGTGCGCTGCGGTGATGAAATTGTCTTTTTAAATTAATAGTCAGTATGGGTGCTCTATGCCTACGATGGGGCACCCTCTAAGTAAGGTGTAAGTTATGAGTAAAGTTGCGTTAGTGGTTGGTGGTGGTCAGACTCTAGGTGAATTTCTGTGCTTAGGTTTGGCTAATGAAGGTTACCGAGTTGCGGTCGCCGATTTAAATGGTTGCAGTGCTGAAAAGGTGGCTAATAGAATTAATCAAGAATACGGCCAGGCTACAGCACTGGGTGTGGAGGTAGATGCCACCAAAGAGCAAAGTGTAGTGAATATGGTTAGGCAAATAGATGAATTTTTTGGACGGATTGATCTGCTGGTTTACAGCGCTGGCGTAGCTCAGGCTGGCAAGATTGACGGTTTTCCACTGACTGCTTGGCAGCTATCGATTGACGTAAACCTAACGGGGTATTTCCTCTGTGCACGAGAAGTATCAAAAGTAATGATTCGTGAACAACGTGGTGGGCGCATTATTCAGATCAACTCAAAGTCGGGTAAAGTGGGTTCAAAGCATAACAGTGGTTACTCAGCGGCCAAATTTGGTGGGGTTGGCCTGACTCAGTCACTTGCGTTAGATTTAGCGGAACACAAAATCACGGTGCATTCTTTGATGTTGGGTAACTTGTTGAAAAGCCCTATGTTCCAATCACTGCTACCTCAGTATGCGAAAAAATTGGGTGTACCGGAATCAGAGGTTGAACAGATTTATATCGATAAAGTGCCACTTAAGGCAGGATGTGAATATCAGGATGTTCTCAATGTACTGAAGTTTTACGCCAGCGATGAAGCCGCCTATTGTACTGGTCAATCGATCAATATCACGGGTGGTCAGGTAATGTTCTAATCCATCCCCCATGGATTAAGCCCTATGCTCCTAGAATAAGGGCAGCTTATATTGGGCAGGCGTTATGCTTGCCCCTTTTTGACAAGAGGTATGAGATGGACTCAACAACTGTACTTATTTATTTTGCTGCAGGAGCTTGGATGATACAGATCGTCTTAGGTTATTTGCAGATTCGATCTTTTAATCGGATGCTTCAATCTATGACTCACAAAGGGAAAGTCAAGATAGGCCGCACCCAAAGCCGATGGAAACCGCGTACCGTACTGGTGTTGGTTGAAGATGAAGATCAGCATGTTGTAGATGCCCAAGTGATGAAGGGTATTTCTGTATTTGCTAGACCAAAGACACTAGATCAACTCATTGGTCAATCACTACCTATCCCTGAATCACTCATATTTGAACTGGATCCTAATGTTCAAGAAGCGTTAAACGTCGCAATTTCTAGGCAGTAATGAAAGAATGTTCCCCCTTTTCCTTTTAAGTTGAAAGGGAACTGTTATAAACTGCTATCAGTTTAATAATGAAGTTGATGCTATGAATTTAGATAACAGAAGAGCGCAGTTGCTGGATTATCTGCGTGTTAATGGGAAAACGTCAGTGAACGATCTGGCGGATACCTTTGAAACATCCGGAGCTACAATACGTAGTGATTTACGTTCGTTAGAGGAAGAAGGGCTTGTTATTCGCCGTTACGGAGCAGCTGAAGCTTGTATCGCTAATAGCGTCATTTTGGAAGACCGTTCGATGGATGAAAAGCAGACGGTGAACCTTGAACGTAAATGCTTAATCGCTAAAGCCGCTTCACAACTGGTCAAGGACGGGGATTCGATCATTCTGGACTGTGGCAGTACTACACTGCAGATGGTGCCGCATTTTGAACAGGTGATGTCACTGACATTGATGACGAACAGTATTCACATCGTAAACGCAGTCGCGAATTTGGATGCGGAACATACTGTATTGGTTCCGGGCGGAACGTATCGCCGAAAATCAGCGTCTTTCCATGGCACTCTGGCAGAGCAAGCATTTAAACAGTTTTCTTTCGATAAACTCTTTATTGGTGCTGATGGTTTTGACCTTGCGCAGGGAACAACAACCTACAACGAAGCGTATCAAGTCAGCCAGGCGATGTGCCAAGCAGCCAATCAGATCATTGTCGTGACCGATTCAAGTAAGTTTGGCCGTCGTAGCCCTAACGTGGTGGTTCCGCTAGATAAAATCGATATAGTTGTCACAGATAACCTTATCGCAGCAGAGGATCGGACGTATTTGGAAGAGAAAGGTATCCAAGTGATCACCGTTGGCTCCTAAGTCACTCCATAAACCCCATTTATGAAAGGAGGCTAGTTGGCTTTCTTTTT
>NZ_NDIO01000211.1:0-5744 GCF_002241085.1 Vibrio sp. V03_P4A6T147 | reverse complement strand
GAGTAAAGACGAATAGGCTGAGTGTTTTCGCTTTCATGCTAAGCTCGAGTAATAATAATTAGAGTTAATGCTCTAGTTTTTTGCTGCGGAAGTCAACAGTGTGATGGGTTGAAATGTCGAAACAACAGCAAGTGATATGCGCTAGCATGAAGCGCATATCATCAAAATTCAATATTTAAATTTAATACTTATGGTAAGAAGGGCAGAGATAATCGGCCCGCCAAACCAATTTTTTACTACCTCTCACGTTTGTACTACCTTGCATCGTGGTCAGCACGTCCTTACCCGACATCTGCGGGAAAGCGAGTAGCACTCTCAGGTCATCATTTGACTCAGTCGCTATTTCTTCATAAGCCCGAACGTGAGTAAAGGTTGACTGTAAATGGTTAAACAGCATATCTCGGGAAAGGCAAATTCCAAAGGCATCGCGTTTCATTGTAAGTGTCCTTCTGACAATGTTATGAATGGAATCGATAGCAATTGGTATGGTTATTATAGGGCTATCTTTATTGTGAGGTTTCCTCATCATCTTCTTCACTGCACAATTAGTATACAAATGCTTTTGCATTATAAGATAAAATTTTTCTAAAATAGGCGTGATATAGATCACGAAATAACCATGATAATTTTTTATAAAACCTCGTGCATATTCTGCTTGGCAAGTCTTCGAAATAGATTGCAATAAAACGAACCAAAATGGTGCGTGGAATGCGTAGTATTGTTCACAGTTATTCGTTTCTCTCTTCGCTCAAATGTTAAATAAGTGTTAGCTTGTATGCAGAGTTAAAGAGGGATTTATGGTGTGGAGTAGTATCAGTTTTCGTAAGCGTATGCTGATCATAATGACTCTTTCAGGGTTGATTGAATTACTGCTGTTAGTTGCCGCTGGTTTTGTGTACATCAAACATTCTCAAGAAGAAGAGATGGGCTTAAAGGCCTTAGGGGTTGCTTCATTTCTTGCTCAAACTCCATCAGTGGTCGATATGCTTGAATCTGGTAGTGGGGTGGATCACCAACAGCGTTATCGAGAGTTAACAAAATTAATCGGTGCAACCTTCATTGTTATCGGCGATCAACATGGGATCCGCTTAGTCCATCCTGTTGATGAACGAATTGGTCTTCCCATGAAAGGGGGAGATAATGATCAAGCTTTGCTACATGGTGAGTCATACGTTTCTTTTGCTCAGGGTTCATTGGGTAAATCCGTGCGTGGAAAATCGGCGGTAAAAAATGCCCAAGGACAAATCGTTGGTGTGGTGTCAGTTGGTTACTTAATAGAACGACTACAAGATAAAATTGAACCTTTTCTCATCTATCTAATTGGGATGGCACTGCTGGTAGTGCTGGCGAATGCTGTACTTTCCAGCTACGCCTCACGCCGTTTTCAGAAAGCGATACTCGGTTTTGAACCAGAAGAGATTGGCCGATTGTATGTCGAACTCGATGTCACCATGAGTACCTTAAAGGAAGGCATTTTAAGTATTGATGAGGCGGGTATTCTTCGTTCCATTAATAAAAGTGCGTGTGAGATTTTGGCGATTAACCGAGAGAAAGCGCTTAATCAACCACTCTCTCTGTTTCTACCTGAAAGTGATCTCATGAGTGTTATTGAAAGTGGCACGCCTGATCACGACATCGAGCTGTACCTCAATCAACAGCGTCTGATCGCCAATCGAAGTCCGATTATTGTTGACGGTAAAGTGGTTGGGGCGGTGTCCAGCTTCCGCCTCCGAGATGAAATCAACGAGTTAACCGAGCAACTCTCCCAAACCAAAGAGTATGCTGAAATGCTGCGCTCTCAAACTCACGAACATCGCAACAAACTCAACACCATCAGTGGGCTTGTACAGATGGGAGAGCTGGAAGCGGTTCAGCATTTAATCGGCCAAGAAACGGCTCATTACCAATCGCTCATTGAATTTCTACGCGAGACAGTTAGAGATCCACTCATTGCCGGAATGCTGCTGGGTAAAACTGAGCGGGCTCGTGAACTTGGTTTGGAGTTAGTCGTTGAAGAGGGATCGCGTCTAGAACCTTTGCCGCAGCGTATCAATGCCGAAGATATCGTCACTATCTTGGGTAACCTGATTGACAATGCATTTGATGCGACACTCACGATGATCCGCAATGAAAAACGGGTGACACAAGAACGACGCATCATTGAAGTGTCACTCAGCGATTATGGTGCCGAAATTATTCTTGAAGTGGATGATAAAGGGTGTGGTTTACCCGAACAAATGTCGCCACAGCAATTATGGCAAAAGGGAGTCTCTAGCAAAGCAAAACATAACCGAGGTGTGGGTTTACACCTGGTAAAACAGTTAGCTGATCGCTATCAAGGGCAGCTAGAAATGAAAAGTAATCAAGATGTTGGAACAAGAGTTACGGTTTATCTGCCTAAGGAAGAACAAGTATGAATACCCGTGTCATGATCATTGAAGATGATATCGCGATTGCGCAATTACATCATCGTTACTTGACACAAATTGAGGGATTTGAAGTCATTGGCATTGCAACGACTCACGCCGATGCCCAATTGCAGTTAGATATCCTCAAACCCGATTTAGTATTGCTGGATGTTTATCTACCGGATGGTACGGGGCTCGATCTCTTACAGAAAGTTCGAGGCAACAACCAAGGCTGTGATGTAATTTTGATTACTGCAGCGCGCGATGTTGAGACGCTACAACAGGCAATGCGTGGTGGCGTAGTTGATTACTTGCTCAAGCCAGTCATGTTTCCCCGTCTTGAATCGGCATTGAAGAAATACCAAACCCAACAATTAGAGCTGGGCTCCGTGGCTGATGTTGACCAAAACGTAGTTGATAAAATGTTGACAGCCAATACCAGTGAGCTTCCCACTCATCTGCGTCTTCCTAAAGGAATTGATGGGGTTACGCTAGACAAAATACGCCATCTTTTTAATACACCATGCAGTTTGACCGCGGACGAAGCGGGAGAAAAAATTGGCGCAAGTCGAACCACGGCAAGGCGTTATCTGGAATATTTAATCAGCAGTGGTGAGCTAACCGCCGACTTAAATTACGGCACGGTTGGTCGCCCGGAGCGTTGCTATAAAAAAGTTGTGCGTTAGGCCGAGAGATTTAATGAGTTAACCGCATGAAATTTAATGCTATTTAATCACGTCGTTCGTATTGTTGATGATGAATGCTTGCGATGAACTAGACGGCGTTTCAAACCCCATCTAAAGTTTAAGGACAAAAGGCAGATAACATCATGTAGGAGAGAGGATGAACGTAATCAAATATCTGCGTACTATTCTACCTATGTGGCTAATCAGTGTGTTGGCATCATCACCTGCTTATCCCGCTAGTCTTGAAACACTAACGTATTATACAGAGGCCTATCCCCCTTTTAATTTTATGAATCAGGGCAAAATCACTGGAATTTCGGTTGATTTACTTCAAGAAGCCGCTAAATTCTCAGGACATGACGTATTATTGAGCCAAATCGTATTGCAACCGTGGGCTCGTTCTTACCGCTCTACCATTTTGAAAAAAGACGGAGTACTTTTCTCGACAACAAGGACGTCACACAGAGAGGAATTATTTCATTGGGTAGGCCCAATTGATGATATCAAAGTTTCGGTAATTGCACGTAAAGGCAGTAATATCAAACTTGGGGAACCTTTAGAAATTACCTCCTATAAGATAGGGGTGATAAAAGATGACGTCGGCGAACAAATGCTATTGCAATATGGTGTTCCTAGAGACTCAATGCAAGAAGCAACGGATGTCACGATGTTGGCAGAGCAGTTAGTGAAAAAGCGTATTGATTTGATTGCATACGATGAACGGTCAGCCCATTGGTGGATAAAACAAGCAGGATATGCCCCCGATCAATTTGAAACACTTTATGTGTTAAAGCAGGGATTACTTTACTATGCTTTTAATAAAAATATAGACCAAACACTATTAGACGATTTACAAATGGGTATTGATAAAGTAAAGAACACGGTTAATGAAGACGGTGTTAATCGATATCAAGCCATATTAAACAAATACCAATAACCATTCTTAAGATTAGTGACCAGTATGAGCAACCCAAGTAGTACAATTTTGACAGAGAGTGGTACCAACGAACTTGAGATTATTGAGTTCCATTTAGAAAAGGTACTGCCAGATGGACGCACGAAAACCTGCTATTACGGCATTAACGTTGCGAAAGTTAGGGAAGTGATACAAGTTCCTGATACCACCGATTATCCCAATGCTCAGCCGCATATGATCGGTGTATTTTCGTCACGTGATGTACTGACTCCGTTAGTTGATCTTGCCGGTTGGCTTGGTGTGCCTACTAATCCAAGCCTTGATCGAAAGTTTGTTATCGTGACGGATTTTAACCGCATGACCAATGGCTTTTTGATTGACAGCATTAGTCGTATTCACCGTATTTCTTGGAACGATGTTGAATCGCCGAGTCAGTTTTTAGAAGCGGGTGAGCAAGATTGCGTCGTGGCGGTTGTTCGCAAAGACGGCAACCTGATCATGATTTTGGATTTTGAGAAAATCATCGCTGACATCAACCCTGAATTGAGTATGGAAAAATACGATGTCACGGTGGACAGATCGGTCGACCTCAACCAAAAAATGATCAGCAAACGTAATGCGAAAACCATCATGGTGGTGGATGATTCGGCGTTTATCCGCAGTTTAATACAAGACACATTAAGCTCTGCAGGCTACAACATTATTGCGTGTAAAGACGGTGGTGAAGCCTATGAGAAATTGATGGAAATTGAAAAAGTAGCCAAGTCCGAAAACGTACCCGTGACAGAGTTAGTGAATGCGATCGTAACGGATGTAGAAATGCCGCGCATGGATGGTATGCACTTGTTGAAGCGCTTGCGTGACAGCGAAACTTATAAAACAACGCCGATAGTGATGTTCTCCTCGATCATGAGTGATGATAACCGAGCCAAAGCATTAGCACTGGGTGCTGATGATACCTTGACCAAACCCGAAATTGGCAAAATGGTCACCCTGATGGATAAATATGTATTTGCTTAACCTTTATACTCTTCCCACTTAGAGTTGTTTGGGTATAGCGGTCAGTCTGCGACCAATTAAGGAGAGTCTCATTTGAGGCTCTTTTTGTTGTCATCCCTAAACCACCGCCTTGGGCGGTGGTGATTGAACCTTGGGGCTATTGCCCGAAGGAGTGCCCATGCTAGAAGTAAACCTCTTATTCACCACAAGTAAGAGGAAACTAAAAACATGGGCGATTATAGAAGTTCATCACATGTATATTGGCGTTGCAAATACCATATAGTTTGGGCTCCGAAATACAGATTTAAGATCTTGAAAGGGAATGTAGGTAAGGAGCTTTATCGCTCAATCTATATTTTGTGCAATATGAAAGATTGTGAAGTCTTGGAATTAAATGTTCAGCCGGATCACGTTCACTTGGTTGTGATAGTTCCACCAAAAGTTTCGATATCAACGTTGATGGGAGTATTGAAAGGGCGTTCAGCAATCCGCTTGTTTAACAAGTTCCCACATATAAGAAAGAAACTGTGGGGTAATCATTTTTGGGCAAGGGGATACTTTGTTGACACAGTTGGTGTGAATGAAGAAATCATCAGGCGTTACGTAAGGCACCAAGACAAGAAAGATCAAGAATATGAGGCGCAGTTAGAGTTGAAGATAAACTAGCAGCGCAGGGATGCCCCCTTATAGGGGGCTATAAACCAAAGCCGCCTTCTAAGAAGGCGGATTTTTACT
>NZ_NDIO01000018.1:0-5851 GCF_002241085.1 Vibrio sp. V03_P4A6T147 | reverse complement strand
TCTCGTTAGTCATAATGAGAGTTGTGATGAAATTATCGTAGAATTAAGAAAAATTGTAGCGACGAGCCCTTTTGTAAGAACGACAAATTTAGCTCATGATGGAGTGATATATTGTACATCTCTTTGGGGAGAACGATCATTTATTGATAACCCGCAGACTTATATCTCAGGTGAGCTCTTATTAATGTCAGGCAGTCAAGTAGACTTGCAGCATCCACTGATTGTCGTTCGTAATGTGGAAAATGATAATGTGTCACTTAGCGGTATTGACGGATTACACATCCAACAAGCGTTACTTCAATCTTCTGCTCATGCTTTATCTCTATTTTTACAGTTGGGGGAGTTTTGGTTAGGTGAGGACGGTGTAATGTATCCAACTGATCCAACGCTTGCACTGACTGCTATTCAACAGATTAAATCAGAACGTTTCCCATTTACAATTTATGCAGGATTTGGTTACCCATCATCCTGGTCTGCATTTTGGAATGAGAGAAAGTTCTATATTTTCTTGATTGTATTTATGCAGGTGTCATTTTCGATTTGTTATTGGTGGCTTATTAACCGCCCAAAAACGTTAGATTCGGAACTTCAGCGTGCAATTCGTCAAGAAGAATTTGTACCCTATGCTCAACCGATTGTTAATGCCTCAACCAATGAAATTATGGGTATAGAAATCTTGATAAGGTGGGTTCACCCTATTCAAGGTGTGGTTCGTCCGGATCTTTTTATTCCTCAAGCTGAAGAGTCTGGGTTGATTATTCCTATGACAAAATTGCTCATTAACGAAACCGCTAAGCAGTTGAATAATTATAAGGACTCCTTACCTCATCCGTTTCATGTAGGGATAAATATTTCGCCTCAACATTGCAATGGTCAAGATCTTTTTAACCAATGTAAGGCTTTTGTTGAGTATATCGATACAGAGAAAGTAGTGCTTGTTTTAGAGCTTACTGAACGAGAGGTTCTTGAGTTTTCGGATGCAACAGATGTACTTTTCAGTAACATAAAACGTTTGGGCTGTAAGATAGCGATTGATGACTTCGGAACTGGCCATTCCAGTCTGATAAACTTACAAAAAATCGATCTTGACTACTTAAAAATTGATCAAATATTCATTAAAAACATAGGAAAGGATCCTATTGCTGAACACTTGGTTGAAAATACGATTGAACTTGCTAAGCGTTTATCAATTGATCTTGTTGCTGAGGGCGTTGAGCTGGCTGAGCAAGCTGAATATCTAAAAAATCATAATGTTAACTATTTACAAGGTTTTTTATTCGCAAAACCTGTGCCTCTATCGGAATTCTTACAGGCGTATCAAGACCAATGTCATGCTAAATAATTACGATAGTTTTTAAACTAGCGACCTGATTTGGTTGTGATATCTGACTTCCCATCCATACCACTGTTTAGTAGACCTGTGTAACGTTTATTGAAAATCTTTGAGGATTATCCTGCCTACCCGCAATTCCGAGTCGTTTGCGTGCATTCAAGTTAGAAACTGGTCAAGAGCAAAAGATCTGGCTAGCTATTTGAAATCGATTCGCTAAAGTAAAAACGTTTTTTTAAAAGAGCGAAGGTATTGATGCGTTATGCGTTAGAGCGATACGACCAACATGGTTTTCTTAAAGCCCCTAAACTTATCTGGCTTGGTTGGTTATTTTTGGCAAAAGCTTGGATTGTTTTCGTGGTGGCAGGAGCAAGCCGAGATAATGGCACGACGATTTTAACCATTGTTTACCCAGACCATTCGATGCTTTATTTGGGGTTGATTATGGGGTTGCCAAGTATCATTCTGATGTGGCTTATCAGCTTACGTGCTCCTGAACGATCGTGGCTAAACCGCATCGTCAGCATGGGAAAACCGCTGACGTTACTTATGGTTATCTTGCAATTTATACAAACGCTTTATCATATCTATTTAGAGCACGGCGTTTTTAATTGGGCCAATGCAAGCACACTGTTGGTGCTGTTATGGTTTGGTCTATATCTACTGAAGAGTAAAAGTGTGCGTGATTGTTTTTCTATCCCGCTCATAGACAAGGCGTGATCCCAATCAAGGTCGCCCCAAAAAACTGAATTACACTGAGCAAAAATAAGTAAGTGAGGATATTTTATGACACAACCTCAAACCGCGATTCTGCCTGAAGCAGGTCCGTTTGCACTGTTTAGCCTTTTAAAAGTAAAGCAAAATCCGGCGCATGTTTTAGCGCAATTGAAAGCATTGCCCGCTTTAGTCAATGAGATAAATCAACATCAACCCGGCGCTGAATTAACCGTGTCGGTCGCATTTACTCGCACCTTTTGGCAGCGTTTAAACCAAAGCATACCACAAGAGCTGATTGATTTTCCTGAGCTTGGTAAAGGCGAAACCATAGCACCAAATACCGAGGTGGATGTGTTGATTCACTGCCATTCTCAGCGTCATGACTTGCTGTTTTATGTGTTGCGTAAATGGATGGAACCTGTGGCTGAGTTGGTTGAAATGGTGGATGAAACCTACTCATTTCGTTACTTAGATGCGCGAGATATGACGGACTTTATCGATGGCACTGAAAACCCTAAAGCCGAAAAACGTCAAGAAGTGGCACTGATTGCTGATGGTGAATTTGCTGGCGGCAGTTATGTGATGTTGCAGCGTTTTGTGCATAACCTTCCAGCTTGGAATCGCTTAAATGTGGCGGCGCAAGAAAAAGTGATTGGGCGTACTAAGCCTGATTCGATTGAGCTTGATAATGTACCTGCAGCGTCTCACGTTGGCCGTGTCGATATCAAAGAAGAGGGGAAAGGGCTGAAAATTGTTCGTCACAGCTTACCTTACGGTACGGTGAGTGGTGAGCACGGTTTACTATTCATTGCTTATTGCCATACGCTGCATAACTTTAAAGTGATGTTGGAAAGTATGTATGGTGTGGCGGATGGTAAAACAGACCAACTGCTGCGCTTTACCAAAGCCGTAACGGGTGCGTACTTTTTTGCCCCTTCAGCTGAGATGCTGCAACATCTTGAACTAAAGTAAGTTTCAATACTGACCTACTATCGGACCGAGCCTTGTGCTCGGTTTTTCTTTTTTAAGCATTTTATGTAAAGAAAAGCGTCTACTGTCCGATAAAGAGATCATTCATTCTATGGCATGGGTCTGTTATGGCAATTACCGTTAATACCAATGTTTCTGCTTTGATTGCGCAGCGCCACTTAGGCTCAGCAAGCGAAATGTTGAATCAATCTTTGGAGCGTCTTGCTTCCGGGAAGCGTATTAATAGTGCCAAAGATGATGCTGCGGGTTTACAAATTTCGAATCGCCTTGAGTCGCAAATGAGGGGCTTAGATGTCGCTGTACGCAATGCTAACGATGGCATTTCAATCATGCAGACTGCTGAAGGTGCAATGCAAGAGACCACCAGCCTGCTTCAGCGTATGCGAGATCTCTCTTTGCAGTCGGCGAATGGCGCGAACAGTAAAGCGGATAGGCAAGCTTTACAGGAAGAAATGAGCGCCTTGAACGATGAATTAAACCGAATTGCTGAAACCACCTCTTTTGGTGGTCGTAAGTTACTGAATGGTTCGTTTGGTCAATCCTCATTTCAGATAGGGGCGAGCTCTGGCGAAGCAGTGCAAGTTTCGTTAAAAAATATGCGTTCAGACAGTTTGGATATGGGGGGCTTTAGCTATGTTGCGGCAGGCATGGTGGATAGCCAGTGGCGGGTGACACAAGATAATCGGCAGCTCACCATGAGTTATACCGATGCCAAGGGAAAACAGCACAACATTCAAATCCAAGCAAAAGTAGGGGACGATATTGAAGAGTTGGCAACCTACATCAATGGGCAAACCGATAAAGTATCGGCGTCAGTCAACGACAAAGGACAGCTACAGCTGTTCATGGCGGGTAAAGAAACCTCTGGGACTATTGATTTTAAAGGTAGCTTAGCCAATCAGTTGCAAATGAATGTGACGGGATATGAAGCAGTAGACACTCTTGATATTACCGAAGTCGGTGGTGCGCAGCGGGCGGTTGCCGTCATTGATACCGCAATGCAGTACGTTGATAGCCATCGCTCTGAGTTAGGCGCGTTGCAAAACCGTTTTAACCACGCCATCAACAATCTCGACAACGTACATGAAAACCTCGCTTCTTCAAACAGTCGAATTAAAGATACGGACTATGCGAAAGAGACCACCCAAATGGTAAAACAGCAAATCTTACAACAAGTCAGTACCTCTATTCTTGCGCAAGCCAAAAAACAGCCAAACCTAGCATTGGCCTTACTTCGCTAGCGATAAAAATCAACAATTATCGACCTTTATCAACAACTCCTTAGCGAAATTATTACTTTTTTGATGGGTTTTTGACCTCTTGTCCTGTTTTTTACACTAAACACATTTTTTTTAAGAAAATTGAAAAAAAATCCTCAAGCTTTGGAAAATACCGCCGTTATAAAAAGTAACTTTGAGAGAACTATTTGGTTTTCCGAGACGTCGGAAACCGGAAACATCGGAAAATCAATTGGAGTAATCACCATGGCAGTTAATGTAAATACCAACGTATCAGCGATGACAGCACAGCGTTACCTAAACAGCGCTAGCAATGCACAACAAACATCAATGGAACGCCTATCTTCTGGCTTTAAAATCAACAGCGCAAAAGATGATGCGGCAGGCCTACAAATCTCTAACCGTTTGAATGTTCAGAGCCGCGGTCTTGACGTAGCAGTACGTAATGCGAATGACGGTATTTCTATTGCACAAACCGCTGAGGGTGCGATGAATGAAACGACCAACATTTTGCAACGTATGCGTGACTTGTCACTACAATCAGCTAACGGCTCAAACTCAAAAGCAGACCGTGTAGCGATTCAAGAAGAAGTAACCGCTCTGAATGACGAGTTAAACCGTATCGCAGAAACCACATCATTTGGTGGCAACAAATTACTTAACGGTACTTTTGAAACTAAGTCATTCCAAATCGGTGCGGATAACGGTGAAGCCGTCATGCTTAGCCTAAACAACATGCGTAGTGACAATGCTATGATGGGCGGCACAAGCTACCAAGCGGCGAACGGCAAAGATAAAGATTGGTCAGTTCAAGCCGGCAGCAACGATCTACAAATCACACTGAAAGATACTTCAGGTACAGATCAGACTATCAATATCTCAGCTAAAGAAGGCGATGATATTGAAGAGTTGGCGACTTACATCAACGGCCAAACTGATATGGTGAAAGCATCTGTTGATGATGAAGGAAAACTACAAGTCTTCGCTGGCAGTAATAAAGTAGAAGGCCCTGTAACATTCGCAGGCGGTCTTGCTGGTGAGCTCGGCATGCAAGCTGGTCAAGCTGTTACCGTAGATGTCATTGATGTGACCTCTGTGGGTGGCGCTCAAGAATCGGTTGCCATTGTTGATGCTGCACTGCAATTTGTAGATAGCCACCGTGCACAATTAGGTGCATTCCAAAATCGCTTTAGCCATGCAATCAGCAACTTAGATAACATTAACGAAAACGTGAGTGCTTCTAAGAGCCGTATTAAAGATACTGACTTTGCCAAAGAAACAACAGCGCTTACTAAGTCGCAAATTCTTTCTCAAGCATCAAGCTCAGTGCTGGCTCAAGCAAAACAAGCGCCACAAGCGGCACTTAGCTTACTTGGCTAAAAGAGCCCAATAGCTCAAGAGTTACCCTTAATGAAAATCCAGCCTCGGCTGGATTTTTTTGCTTAGCGGCAAAGTGGAAAAAGTGTTAGTTGATGCAGCATTATCTTTCTTACTTTTTGACGCTAATCACATTTCTCATGCTCGCTGCATAAATTTTAAAAAAAGGCTTATTTTTTTCTAAAGGATATAAATCTTT
>NZ_NDIO01000279.1:3173-9055 GCF_002241085.1 Vibrio sp. V03_P4A6T147 | reverse complement strand
TCCATGCCGAACTCAGAAGTGAAACACAACAGCGCCGATGGTAGTGTGGGGTCTCCCCATGTGAGAGTAGGACATCGCCAGGCTTTGAATATTGTCTAACCAGACACGCTGCGGAGCGGTAGTTCAGTTGGTTAGAATACCGGCCTGTCACGCCGGGGGTCGCGGGTTCGAGTCCCGTCCGCTCCGCCACTTATTAAGAAGCCCTGCTAGTAATAGCAGGGCTTCTTTCGTTTGAGAAAAATAGCATTTTATTTTTTATCACTCTCAGTGCCGTCTTCTAAAAATCAATTCCACACATACTTACATACTCACTCCTTGTAATCTGTAACACTCTGATTGGCTAGGGCTCGCTTAGTAGTCCGTAGTTTTACTTGGCGTCCTTCTTCAATAATCATTGAACCTGTTTGTTCAAACTTGTCCGGCTGACTTTAAGCTATTGTGTGATTATTTGTGTACGTGA
This sequence comes from Vibrio sp. V03_P4A6T147, assembly GCF_002241085.1. Lineage (NCBI taxonomy): Bacteria > Pseudomonadati > Pseudomonadota > Gammaproteobacteria > Vibrionales > Vibrionaceae > Vibrio > Vibrio sp. V03_P4A6T147. Next base: position 8,595 of record NZ_NDIO01000279.1, on the reverse strand, counting down.
ATGACTTTCTTTGGGGTGTGCGAGAGCCATCATCACACCTTCATTTGAATAGGGTTCGCCAGCTTTTTAAAATAAGTGTTACTAAAGCTATCCATAGTGATATTTCACCATAGTTCAACAGCCTTAATTAGATCATATTTTTTAAATTGGTATTACAGTAGATATAGAGAGAGGAGTAACAAAGTAAAGATAGCAAAAGCCGATGTTCTAGAACATCGGCTAGAGGTAAAATTGGTTTGATCAGTCATTACTGACAGTTTTCTTTCTACACTGACGACTTTTCAGCTTGTTTTGCTTTGTCTATTAATGGGGTAATTGTTGAACCTTGAATAAGTATTGAGAACACCACGACAGCGTATGTCATAACAAGGATTATCTCTTTTACATCAATAAGCTTGTCTGGGATAACTAATATGCCAGATGGGATAGAAAGTGCCATTGCTAGTGCTAGCCCACCTCGTAGCCCTCCCCAAGTTAGTATCTTTATTGACCATGGGTTGTAGGATCGGTAACGCTTGAAGCCGATGTAAGAGAAAAAAATGCTTAGATAGCGAGCAGATAAGACAAGAGGAATGGCGAAAGCCATCAATATCCAGTCCTCTTCATGGAATTTGAAGAGTAGCATCGACATACCGATAAGTAGAAAGAGCACACCATTCAAAAATTCGTCAACCAATTCCCAAAAGTGGTCAAGGTGTTCTTCACTTTCTTTTGAAAAGCCAATGAAGCGCGTCCAGTTGCCGATCATTATCCCTGATACAACCATAGCCAAAGGTCCGGAAACATGAATAACATCTGCAAAAACATAGCCAGCAGTCGGTATACCAATGGTTAAAAGCAGTTCCATTGAGTGATCATCGGTGGCGCTGATGAGGTAGTGGAATAATAGCCCAAGAGCTAGGCCATACAGGATGCCCCCCATTGCCTCTTGAATAAACAACATAGTTACACTACCTATGGTTGGTGCTTCTGTACCAAATGCAATAGTGAAAATAGTGACAAAGATAACCAAACCAAAACCATCATTAAAGAGCGATTCTCCCTCGATTTGGGTTGAAATACGTTTTGGTGCATCTAACTTTTTAACAATAGCTAATACGGCTATTGGGTCTGTTGGTGATATGAGTGCACCAAAGAGCAGACAGTAAACGAGATCGAAGTGAATACCGATAAATTGACAGAAGGCGTATAGCCCAAAACCGATGAAGAAGGTTGAAAATAGCGTTGCGCCTAGTGCAAGAACCGCGATTTCCCATTTCTGATCTTTTAGGTTGGGTAATTTGATGCCTAGGCCGCCAGCGAAAAGTAGAAAACCGAGTATTCCTTTGAGCAGAAAATTTTCAAAGTTAATACTGTTGACGGTTTCTGTCGCTATTTGAGTTAGATGAAACCAATCATTTTGACCTGCAACTAAGATCAATAATGACAACATCATCGATCCTGCTGTAATGGCGATAGTGGTTTGCATATTGCCTATCTTACTGTTTAGAAAGGCAATCAACATTGCTGCTCCTGATAGGAAGCATAAAGTGTAATAGACAGACATTGTTTTCTCGTCGTGTAACAAAATATGAATGAAATTCTCCTTGGATGATGTACAAATAGCAAACACTTTTTAGCCATGATTGCAGATGTATCAAACGATAATTAAAGTGAAGTTTAGACGTCTAGATTTCTAATGGTTATATGATAGGATGAGCGAATAACCAAAAGGAATGAGGCTGTACTGTGGGAAGAGAAGTTAGAAGTCAAATTGAAGCTCAATTGCAACAGAGAATATTATTGATTGATGGTGGCATGGGCACCATGATTCAGAGCTATAAATTGGAAGAGCAAGATTACCGCGGAGATCGTTTTGCCCATTGGCCAAGCGATCTGAAAGGAAATAATGACCTTCTCGTCTTGACGCAGCCTCAGTTAATCAAAGAAATTCATAGTGCTTACTTGGAAGCAGGTGCTGATATCCTAGAGACGAATACCTTCAACGCGACGAGCATCGCAATGGCCGACTACGATATGCAAGCCATTAGCGATGAGATCAATTTCGCTGCTGCAAAACTTGCACGCCAAGCTGCTGACGAATGGACGGCGAAAACGCCTGATAAACCTCGTTACGTGGCGGGAGTGCTAGGGCCAACAAACCGCACTTGCTCGCTCTCCCCTGACGTGAATGACCCTGGGTTTCGAAATATCAGCTTTGAGCAATTAGTTGAAGCTTACTCAGAATCAACACGTGCTTTAATTCGTGGCGGCAGCGACTTAATTTTGATTGAAACCATTTTCGATACTTTAAATGCTAAAGCCTGTGCCTTTGCGGTGGATTGTGTGTTTGAAGAGTTGGGTTACAAACTGCCCGTGATGATCTCAGGGACAATCACCGATGCCTCTGGTCGAACGCTTTCTGGGCAAACAACCGAAGCCTTTTATAATGCACTGCGACACGTTGAGCCTATCTCATTTGGTTTGAACTGTGCACTCGGTCCGGATGAATTGCGCCAATACGTTGAAGAGCTATCACGTATTTCCGAATGTTATGTCTCGGCTCACCCCAATGCGGGGTTGCCTAACGCATTCGGTGAGTATGATCTTGAAGCCGATGAGATGGCGCAGCACATCGGGGAATGGGCGCGAGCAGGATTTTTGAACCTTGTTGGTGGCTGTTGTGGAACCACTCCTGAGCACATTAGACAAATGGCAAAAGTGGTCGAAGGTGTGAAACCAAGAGCGTTACCCGATATTCCAGTGGCTTGTCGTCTATCCGGTCTAGAGCCGCTGACGATTACCAAAGAGAGCTTATTCATCAACGTAGGTGAGCGAACTAACGTCACTGGTTCTGCGCGTTTTAAGCGTTTAATCAAAGATGAACAGTATGACGAGGCGCTGCATGTTGCTCGAGAGCAGGTCGAAAACGGTGCACAAATCATCGATATCAATATGGATGAAGGGATGTTGGATGCGCAAGCTTGCATGGTCCGCTTTCTCAATTTATGCGCTTCTGAGCCGGATATTTCCAAAGTACCAATCATGGTTGATTCTTCTAAGTGGGAGGTGATTGAAGCAGGTCTCAAATGCATTCAAGGCAAAGGGATTGTGAACTCGATTTCCCTCAAGGAGGGGAAAGAGAAGTTTGTTGAACAAGCTAAACTCATTCGCCGCTATGGTGCTGCTGTGATCGTGATGGCGTTTGATGAAGTAGGCCAAGCGGATACCCGTGAGCGAAAACTTGAAATTTGTACCAAAGCTTATCGAATTTTGGTTGATGAGGTTGGTTTCCCTGCTGAAGATATCATTTTTGATCCGAATATTTTCGCGGTTGCGACTGGTATTGATGAGCATAATAATTATGCTGTGGACTTTATCGAAGCCGTGGCTGATATCAAACGTAATTTACCCCATGCGATGATTTCCGGCGGGGTTTCCAACGTCTCTTTCTCTTTTCGCGGTAACAACTATGTGCGTGAAGCGATCCATGCTGTATTCCTTTATCACTGTTTTAAAAACGGCATGGACATGGGCATCGTCAATGCCGGTCAGCTTGAGATTTACGATAACGTGCCTGAGAAACTGCGTGAAGCAGTCGAAGATATCATTCTCAATCGCCGCAGCGATGGCACTGAACGCTTACTGGATATTGCGGCTGAATATGCGAACAAAGGTGTCGGTAAGGAAGAGGATGCCAGTGCGCTGGAATGGCGTTCATGGCCAGTCGCAAAACGTTTAGAGCATGCGTTAGTCAAAGGTATCACCGAGTATATTGTTGAAGATACGGAAGAAGCTCGTCAAAATGCCACTCGCCCATTGGATGTGATCGAAGGGCCTCTCATGGATGGAATGAACGTGGTCGGCGACCTCTTTGGCGAAGGGAAAATGTTCCTGCCGCAAGTAGTGAAATCGGCGCGCGTTATGAAGCAAGCCGTTGCGCATTTAGAGCCCTACATCAACGCGCTTAAGCAAGCAGGTTCTAATAATGGCAAAATCCTTCTTGCCACAGTTAAAGGGGATGTACACGACATCGGCAAAAATATCGTTGGCGTCGTTTTGCAGTGTAATAACTACGAAATCATTGACCTCGGCGTTATGGTGCCATGCGAGCAGATCCTCAAAGTCGCGAAAGAACAGAATGTCGACATCATTGGGTTATCCGGCCTCATCACTCCCTCTTTAGATGAAATGGTGCACGTCGCTAAAGAAATGGAGCGACAAGGGTTTAAATTACCGCTTTTGATTGGCGGAGCAACCACCTCTAAAGCACATACCGCAGTTAAAATTGAGCAAAATTATCACCAGCCAGTTGTGTACGTGAACAATGCTTCGCGCGCAGTAGGCGTTTGTTCTTCGCTTCTTTCTGATGAGTTACGTCCTGCTTTTGTGGAAAAATTAAACATCGACTATGAACGCACGCGTGATCAACATCACCGTAAAACCCCCCGAACTAAGCCTGTCTCATTAGAAGTGGCAAGGGCAAATAAAGCGGTTATCGATTGGGATAACTATACGCCGCCAGTTCCGGCTAAATTGGGCGTACATGTGTTTGATAATTTTGATGTGGCTACCCTTCGTCGTTACATCGACTGGACACCATTTTTCATGACATGGTCATTGATGGGTAAATATCCAACGATTTTTGAACACGAAGAGGTGGGAGAGGAAGCGCAAAGTTTATTCCATGATGCTAATGCATTGCTTGATAGAGTTGAGCGAGAAGGGCTACTCAAGGCTCGCGGTATTTGCGCTTTATTCCCGGCCGCGAGTGTGGGAGATGATATCGAAGTGTATCGCGATGAATCGCGCACCGAGGTTGCTCATGTTCTGCATCACTTACGCCAACAAACCGAAAAGCCCAAAGGTTATAACTACTGCTTGTCCGATTACATTGCACCAAAGGAGAGTGGTAAACGAGATTGGATCGGCGCATTTGCCGTGACAGGCGGAATTGGTGAGCGAGAATTAGCAGACCAATATAAAGCGCAAGGCGATGACTACAACGCCATCATGATCCAAGCGGTAGCTGATCGTCTTGCTGAGGCTTTTGCGGAATATTTGCATCAGCAAGTTCGTAAAGAAATTTGGGGCTATGCTGTTGACGAAGAGTTGTCGAACGATGATTTGATCCGTGAGAAATACCAAGGTATACGCCCAGCGCCGGGCTATCCAGCGTGTCCTGAGCATACGGAAAAAGGCACCTTGTGGGAGATGTTGCAGGTTGAGCAAACCATCGATATGTCTTTAACCACCAGTTACGCTATGTGGCCGGGTGCTTCGGTGTCAGGTTGGTACTTCTCGCATCCGGACTCTCGTTATTTTGCCATTGCACAAATTCAGCAAGATCAGATGCAAGATTACGCGCAACGTAAAGGTTGGAATGCACAAGAAGCGGAAAAATGGCTTGGGCCGAATTTAGATTAAGTAATAAAAAACAGGT
>NZ_NDIO01000279.1:0-3152 GCF_002241085.1 Vibrio sp. V03_P4A6T147 | reverse complement strand
TAACTACTCAATGTGGTTTTATCGTTCAAACAAATCTTGATGAAGTTTCTGAATTGCCGCTTTAGAAACCGACTCGTGTAATAAAAAGCAGAGGTTGTGCGGGCTGGCACCATAGCAAATCATACGCAAATTGAAATCTTCTAAGGTGCTAAAAACTTGTTTTGCATAGCCTTTGCTTTCACTCATGTTATTGCCGATCAGCGCAACTAAACACAGATTATGTTCGACTTCAACTTTACACAGCTCTTCTAATTCTAAGCGCACCGCTTGAGGCAGTTCAGGCGCTCCACCTGAGGTATCGGTTTTATCTAATGTTAATGAGACGCTGATTTCAGAGGTGGTGATCAAATCCACCGAAATTTTGTGTTTGGCTAAAATTTCAAACACCTTCGAAAGAAAGCCGTATGCGTGAAACATGCTAGCGCTGCGTAGCGTAACCATGGTTTGATTGCAGCGTAGGGTCAAGGCTCTAAATAGAGGTGAGCTTTCCACACGTTTACGGATCCAAGTGCCGCCTTTTTCAGGCTCTTTTGAGGAGCCGACAAACACAGGGATATCGTGGCGAAGCGCGGGCAGCAACGTCGATGGATGCAAAATCTTAGCGCCAAAGTTTGCCATCTCCGATGCTTCGCTAAAGCTTATTTCCGCAATCGGAGCGGCTTTAGGCGCAATGCGAGGGTCGGTCGTATAAATCCCCGGCACATCAGTCCAAATTTCTAAGCCAGAAGCTTGTACCGCTTCGGCGATCAAGGCCGCAGAATAATCACTGCCGCCTCGGCCCAATGTGGTTGTATTTCCTTGTTCATCAGCGCCGATGAAACCTTGAGTTACCACTACGTGTTGCAGACAAAGTGGTGTTAACTTCTCTTGGGCTAATTGCTGGATCTGCTCTAATTGCGGTTCCGCCCGACCGTAGTGATCATCAGTACGCAGCACTTCTCGAATATCAAAACGGATCGCATCCATGCCACGTTCACGCAGTAATTGCGTCAGAATGAAGGTCGACATTAACTCGCCACAAGCCACTAAGTGATCGGTCAGTTTTTTACTCGCTTGAAAAGAGGCCGCTTCTGCGACACTGGCCACCATATCTAAAATTGAGTGTACCTCTTTTTCAACTTGTAGCGGGTCGGCAAGTTTATCAATAATCGCATGATGAATATCAGCTAACTGTTTGATTATACTTAAGCGTTGATTGGCATCTTGTACGCCATTGGCTAATTCAACCAATAAATTCGTCACGCCAGAGCAGGCACTGCTCACGACTAATTTGGTCTCTGGATTATTTTCGATCACAGCGGCACAAAGGCTCATTGCTTCAAAGTTAGCAACGCTTGTTCCGCCAAATTTGGCGACATTGAATGCGCTCACGGCATTTCTCCCACGACTTCCTGAAATAAAAATAGTGTTGGTGTACCAACGTCCAATGTTTGAAGAGAGTTTTTCTAGAGCAAATAAAGAGGTGTTTTTATGATTGGTTTACCTCAGAAGCTCTTCATCAGGGTTGCTGATGACAGTTGAAGGGATTCAGCCCATTCAACCGATAAACCAAATCCACAACCTTGGTTTATCTCGGCACTGCTCCCCATTAATGTTTTGTATTGGAGTTGAGGCTCCACAAAACATCTGCCTGGGCAGTGCTCCTCTTCTGCTAGATAGCTCATTCATTGAACGTTTTTGAACTGTTAATGTCAATCGCTAATTAAGTCCAAATGTAAAATAAAATTAACCAGAGTGTGACACTGGTTTGACCTCTAGACTTCGGTCGAATTGTTGCATCAGCGGATTTGTTTTACTCTGGGTATTCGTATTTGGCCGCAAGCAAGGAGCAACTATGTCCATTACCAGTTTTAACCCACCCCAGCGAATTTTGATGGGGCCAGGCCCGTCAGATATTTACCCCCAAGTATTACAAGCGCTGAGCAGGCCGACTGTTGGCCACTTAGATCCGCTTTTTATCCAGATGATGGATGAGCTAAAGCAGCTGCTTAAATACGCTTTTCAAACGGAAAATGAGTTTACCATCGCGGTTTCCGCGCCGGGCAGCGCAGGTATGGAGGCGTGCTTTGTCAACCTGATTGAGCCGGGAGATAAGGTCATCGTGTGTCGCAATGGCGTTTTTGGCGAGCGTATGCGCGAGAATGTAGTGCGTTGTGGCGGAGAAGTGGTGCTGGTGGATGATGAGTGGGGAGCCCCCGTTTCGCTGGATAAAGTCGAGCAAGCCATACAGGCTAACCCTGATGCTAAAATTCTCGCGTTTGTCCATGCAGAAACGTCAACTGGTGCATTGAGTGATGCGCAAGCATTAGGTTTGCTGGCTAAGCAAAACAACATGCTGAGTATTGTAGATGCGGTGACATCCTTAGGCGGCGTGCCACTTTATGTGGATCAATGGCAGCTCGATGCCGTCTATTCTGGGAGCCAAAAGTGTTTATCGTGCCCTCCGGGTTTATCGCCACTAACTTTTTCAGCGCAAGCGATTGAAAAAATTCAATCTCGCACAACCCCCGTTCAAAGCTGGTTTTTAGATCAAAGCTTAGTGCTTGGTTATTGGAGCGGTGCAGGCAAACGCAGTTATCACCACACTGCGCCAGTTAACAGTTTGTACGCATTGCATGAAGCCTTGCTGGTGTTGAGAAACGAAGGTCTAGAGCAGGCTTGGGCACGTCATCGTGTGATGCATGACAAATTAAAGCTGGGCCTAGAAAAATTAGGATTTGAATTTGTCGTTGCTGAAGATTGTCGTTTACCGCAATTGAATGCGATCTATATTCCAGAGGGGGTTGATGAGGCTAAAGTGCGAGCGCATTTACTCAATCAATACAACTTGGAGATCGGCGCCGGCCTTGGCACTTTAGCGGGTAAAGCGTGGCGTATTGGTTTAATGGGGTATGGGGCGCGCAGTGAAAACGTGGCCTTATGCTTGCGGGCGCTAGAAGAGTCATTAACAAATTAGCAAAGAAACTACATAAGGGAGCATTTGCTCCTTTTTAGTGGTGCTGATGCCGAACGTTGTTCGTCTCAGCATCAATCATAAAATTCATTTTTATTGTTAGATCTTCCCTAGCGTGAGTGGAATACTCGTGATTGATGTCTTAAGATAAATTTTGCCGTTAATGGTTTAATTACTCGTATGAATATAAGTGGCATTT
>NZ_NDIO01000107.1:0-5894 GCF_002241085.1 Vibrio sp. V03_P4A6T147 | reverse complement strand
ATAAATAGCCTTCTAGCGACTGCATTGGTCTCAATTCACAAGGATGTCTCATGTTACTGCCTTCATCACTTCACGCTTTTGTGCACACCACCTATCAACATTTGCTAGAGCAACAACCGAGCATTGCACAGTGGTCCGAGCCATTGAAAAAACAGCTGTTGTATGTGGTCGGGATGAGCCAGTTTATCAATGAAGCATTATTGCGAGATGAATGGTTGTGTATGCAATTACCGGAAATGTTGGCGGGAGAGTCAAGGCTAGAGCATTACCGAGACGATCTCGCTATACAGCTAGAAGATTGCAAAGATGAAATGTCAGGGCATCGTATTTTGCGTCAGTTTCGTAACCGGGAAATGGTGTACATCGCTTGGCGAGATTTCACCGCCAGTTGGACGTTAGAAGAGAGCCTTGCACATCTTTCAGCACTGGCGGAAGCACTCATTTTTGAGACTTACCAGTGGCAGTACGCTGTTTGCTGCTTCGAGTGGGGAACGCCAACTAACGACCAAGGTGAAGCACAACCTATGCTGATCATCGGTATGGGCAAATTAGGTGGCGGTGAGTTGAACTTCTCGTCGGATATCGATCTCATTTTTACTTATCCTGAAAACGGTGAAACACAAGGCGCTCGCCGCAGTATCGCGAATGCGCAATTTTTTACCCGTTTAGGCCAGCGAATCATTAAAGCGTTGGATCAACATACCTTTGACGGTTTTTGCTACCGAGTTGATATGCGTTTGCGTCCTTTTGGTGAGAGTGGCCCACTGGTGATGAGCTATGCGGCGCTCGAAGATTATTACCAAGAGCAAGGGCGTGATTGGGAGCGTTATGCGATGATCAAAGCTCGAGTAATGGGGCGGGAAATGTATCCGCAGTACCAAGAGCTGCGTCAAATGCTGCGACCATTTGTGTTCCGCCGCTACATCGATTTTAGCGCCATTCAATCGCTGCGCCGTATGAAATCGATGATCAGCAGCGAAGTGAGACGTCGAGGGCTGCATAACAACATCAAATTAGGCGCAGGCGGGATCCGCGAAATTGAATTCATCGCACAAGTATTTCAGTTAATTCGTGGTGGACGAGAACCCAGTTTACGTCAGCGTGGACTATTAGAAACACTGGTTGCAATAGAAGAACTTGCCCTGCTCAAACCGCAAGAAGTGGCCGATTTACGACAAGCTTATCTGTTTTTACGTCGCCTTGAGAACCTATTGCAAGCGATGGCCGACAAGCAGACGCAAACCTTGCCAGACAATGAACTGGATCAACTTCGCTTAGCTGTTGCTATGCAATGCACTGACTGGGTAACGCTGCTTCACGAAACGCATCAACACATGACTAAAGTACATCAAGTATTTGCAACTCTGATTGGCGATGATGAAGAAGAAGATGACCACTGCGTTGCTAAACATTTTCACGAGCTGTGGGATATGGCGCACAAGCCAGATGTGCTTGAAACGATTTTTCAACAAGAGCTTACCTGTGATGATCCTGCCGGCATGGCGCATGTATTGATCCAATTTAAAGAGGATTTGGCGAAAAAAACGCTGGGCCCACGCGGACGAGATGTATTAAACCGGTTGATGCCAAAACTGTTCCAAGCGATTTTTATTCACCCAGATGCGCAGTTTGGCTTACCTCGTGTGCTGCATTTGATGTACAAAATTGTGACTCGAACCACTTACCTTGAGCTGCTAGATGAACACCCTGCGGCATTGACGCAGCTGGTGCGTTTATGTACCGCAAGCCCGATGATTTCGGAACAGCTTAGTCGTTACCCTATTTTACTCGATGAACTTATCGACCCGCAGCATCTCTATAATCCAATGGAGTTGTCCGCTTATAAAACTGAACTGCGTGATTTTCTTGCTCGTATTCCCGAAGAGGATATGGAGCAGCAAATGGAAGGATTACGCCAATTTAAGCAGATCTGCATTTTGCGTATTGCTGCTGCTGATATTGCTGGTGCTTTGCCTGTGATGAAAGTGAGCGATCACTTAACTTACCTTGCTGAAGCCATCGTTGAAGCTGTGATCAACCAAGCTTGGCAGCAAGTCAGTGCAAAATACGGCCAACCCACTCATTTAAAAGAGAGGGATGGTAAAGGGTTTGCAGTCGTTGGCTATGGCAAAGTGGGGGGCTGGGAGTTGGGCTACAATTCCGATCTTGATATCGTGTTTCTCCATGACTGCCCAGTGGATTGTTACACTGATGGCGCAAAAGAGATTGATGGCCGTCAGTTTTATTTGCGCTTAGCCCAGCGCGTGATCCACATTTTTGCCACTCGTACCGCCTCTGGTATTTTGTATGAAGTTGATACTCGTTTGCGCCCGTCCGGAGCGTCCGGTTTGTTAGTTAGCCCCGCTGAAGCGTTTGATGAATACCAGCGCAATGAAGCGTGGACGTGGGAACACCAAGCCTTAGTTCGTGCCCGAATGATTTATGGTGATGAGCCACTGCAACAGGCTTTCCATCGCACCCGTCATGAGATTTTGTCATTGGCAAGAGATGAAACCAAGCTCAAGCAGGATGTAGTCGCGATGCGGATAAAAATGCGCGATCATTTGGGGGGAAAGAAAAGTGGCCGTTTTATGCTTAAACAAGATGCTGGTGGCATCACTGATATTGAGTTTTTAGCTCAATATCTAGTGCTGCGTTTTAGTCATGAAAAGCCAAAGTTGACATTTTGGTCAGACAACGTACGCATTTTTGAGTCACTGCTGAACCAAGGTGTTATGGAGGAAGAACAAGCGCTGGCTCTCACCGATGCCTATACCTCAATGCGCAATCAGATCCATCATCGAAACTTGCTTAACTTGGATGCGGATGTTGACGAAAGTAAGTTTGTTGACCTGCGAAAACGAGTCACAAACGCTTGGCAGCAGTGGCTAGGTTGAGTGTTTTAGAGACTCAATGAGCTGTGTTACACTCAGCGCAATAACAAAAATTGGAGATCCACAATGAAACCAATCCTACCTGACTACAATGATGCAGGTGTATTGATTATTGGCGATGTGATGCTTGATCGCTACTGGTATGGCCCAACTGGTCGCATCTCACCAGAAGCCCCCGTTCCTGTAGTAAAAGTAGAGAATAGCGAAGAACGTCCAGGCGGCGCGGCAAACGTTGCAATGAACATTGCTTCGCTGGGCGGTCATGCGCACATTGTTGGTTTAACTGGCGTGGATGAGCCTGCTAACGTTCTGACTGAAACGTTAACAGCGTTGAAAGTGAGTTGTGATTTTGTTGCTCTGCCAAATTATCCAACCATTACAAAATTACGCGTGCTAAGCCGAGGCCAGCAACTGATCCGTTTGGATTTCGAAGATAAGTTTGAGAACACCGATCCAGAACTGATTTTATCTCGCATGGAGCTGGCGTTACCGAAAGTAAAAGCGGTGATCTTGTCCGATTACGCCAAAGGCGCATTAGAGCATGTGCAGCAATTAATCCAAAAAGCACGTGCAGCCAACATTCCCGTTTTTATCGATCCTAAAGGAGCCGATTTCGAACGTTATCGTGGCGCAACATTGCTCACACCTAACATGTCTGAATTTGAACAGGTCGTAGGCAAAGTAAAAACAGAGCAAGAGCTAGTAGAAAAAGGCTTTGCCTTGATTGAACAGTTTGATCTTGGCGCGCTGTTGGTGACTCGCAGCGAACATGGCATGACACTATTACAACGCAATCAGAAGCCATTCCATTTACCAACATTAGCCAAAGAAGTGTATGACGTAACGGGCGCGGGAGATACGGTGATTTCAGTGCTGGCGGCATCAGTTGCGGCAGGTAAACCACTTGATGAAGCGTGTGCATTAGCCAATGCGGCGGCGGGTGTTGTGGTTGGGAAATTGGGCACTTCAACCGTTTCAACCATTGAACTAGCGGAAGCGGTTCACGGTAGCAAAGATACTGATTATGGTGTCATCAGTGAACAAGCCTTAATTGATGCGGTAAAAGTAGCTCAAGCTCAGGGCGAAAAGGTGGTGATGACCAATGGTTGCTTTGATATTTTGCATGCAGGACATGTTTCTTATCTTAACCACGCAGCCAAATTGGGCGATCGCCTGATTGTTGCCGTTAACACGGATGAGTCGGTTAAGCGTTTAAAAGGCCCAGGTCGCCCAGTCAATACTACGGATCGCCGTATGGCGGTACTGGCTGCATTGGGCGCTGTCGATTGGGTGGTTCCTTTTTCTGAAGATACGCCACAGCGTTTGATAGCGGCTGTACTACCTAACTTACTGGTGAAAGGTGGTGACTATAAACCTGAAGATATCGCCGGTGGTGAAGAAGTGATTGCGGCGGGTGGAGAAGTCAAAGTGTTGAACTTTGAAGATGGTTGCTCAACCACAGAAATTATTGAAGCGATTAAAGGCGGCAGAGGCTAACATCGCGCCGCATCCTTTGGCTGATTGTATCAAATGAGCCAATCGCTACAAAAAAGCCGCTGAAAATTCAGCGGCTTTTACTTTTTTAGCTGTCTGCTTTTAAGCCAGCGTTGATATCTAAAATATCTTGCTCGCTCAATGTGCCTACCGCTTGACGCAATTGCAGTACGCTCAGTACATAGTCATAACGTGCGTTAGAGAGATTTTTATTCGCATCGTAGAGACGGCGCGTTGAATCAAGCACATCAACAATAGTTCGCGTACCGACATCAAACCCTGCTTCGGTCGCTTCCAGTGCTGATTTCGCTGAAATAACTGACTGCTCATAAGCACGTAAAGCGCCAATAGAGGCATTGATGTTGTTGTTAAATGCGCGTACATCTTTCACAACGCTGCGATACGTTTTTTCTAAATCTTGGCTTGCAGCAACGTACGCAAATTCAGCTTGTTTGGTTTGCGAAGTGGTTTTTCCGCCAGTGTACAATGGCACCGCAAGGTTAATACCGACATTAAAATCGTTATAATCGCCTTTAGAGCCGCTGTTATTATTACTTTCATCGCCGTACTTGTAGCCGCCATCAAGAGTCAGTGAGGGTAAGTGCCCTGAACTTGCTAATGAAATATTATCTTTCGCGACATCTTGAGCAATACGAGCGGTCAGCAAAGAGAGATTTTTCTGTTGGGCTTCTTCAAGCAGAGCATCAATCGGCTGTGTTGTTTTGCTGGCTGAAAAGCGATTCGTATCCAACACACTTAAATCAGAATGTTCTTGGCCGGTAATTTCACGCAAGGTTTCATAACTATTAGTGAGGCTATTTTTTGCCAAAACTTCATCAGCAAGCACGCCATCGTATTGCGCTTGTGCGTCATGCACGTCAGTAATTGCAGAAAGACCGACTTCAAAACGTTGTTTCGTTTGCTCTAATTGACGAGCCACTGCCGCTTTTTCTGCACGGACAAATGCCAAGTTATCTTTGGCGCGAAGCACTTCAAAATAGGCTTGTGCAACGCGTAAAATCAGACCTTGCTGGGTGGCCGCATAGGCAGAATCCGCTTTGCGTGCATTCTTTTCTGCCGTGTCTAAAGAAACCCAACTTGAACGTTGATAAAGCTGCTGAGAGAAACTGATGCCTGCTGTGAGCTTATCACTTTCGCGTGCATCAATATCACTGCGGTTGATATTGTAACCAGCGGTCAGGTTGATTTGTGGTAACAGATCGCCACGGCTAGATGTTACCGCTTCAAATGCAGCATCACGTTGAGCTGCAGAGCTCAGTAACTGAGGATCATTTTCTTTGGCTTGATTATAGATTTCAGTAAGAGTATCCGCCCATACTGAAGAACTCAGGCTGCCTAATGCTGCGCTGATGAATAGTGGAAGCAGTTTTTTCATTGGTCCTATTCCCTGCCTTAATATGTAAGAAGGTTACTTTTAAGGAGTTTAACTTAAATTGGTGGTAATTCACTCGAAACTTTGCACTTTTTTACACATAACTGTCCATC
>NZ_NDIO01000370.1:0-5902 GCF_002241085.1 Vibrio sp. V03_P4A6T147 | reverse complement strand
TCCTATGATATATTAATGTGTTTTTGTAGCGCGATCTTCGCGGTCTTATGTATCTGTTCCATTTAAATGGAAGCATAGTTTAAATGAAATGGAAGTATAGTTTGAGGCCAATCCGCCGGTTTTCGTCTGGCTAACGGCTCATGAATGTGAAATATCATGGTTGAAGTAAGAAAATATCAGTAAGGACATCTTTTGAGGCGAATCGATTTTAGCAGTATGACCTCATCTCGCTTATGGCAAGCAGGTTTGCTACAAAAAATACCGCAATGGCAGAAACCAATCAGCCAATTTCTTACCTTAGTATTGCTGGTCACGTCGGCTTGGATTCTAGGAAAAATGGTGTGGCTGATTCAGCAAAACGCGGTTGATATAACGCCTTGGTCTCCAAGAGCAATCGCATCAACGCCGAATGCGGCGCGTTCGCTTGATCTCTCTTCTTTACAACAAGGAAGTTTATTTGGTCGCTATAGCGAGCAGAAGGTCGAAGCCGCACAGCCTGTGGTCAAAGATGCACCTAAAACCAGCCTTAGCTTATTATTGGTTGGGGTGGTGGCGAGCAATGAACCGAGTAAGAGTCTAGCGGTAATCGCAAATCGTGGCAGTCAATCGACCTATGGTGTTAACGAAGTCATTGAAGGAACCCGTGTCAAATTGAAAGCGGTGTTCAATGATCGCGTTATTATTGATAACTCAGGGCGCGATGAAACCTTGATGTTGGATGGAATTGACTATCATAAACCGAGTGTAGCAACGCCTGAGCGCGTTGTTGCATCGAATGTGCGTGGTAATAACCCAGCGTCTGCAGAAGAGAAGTTGGATGACATTCGCGCCGCTATTGCCAGCAATCCGCAAGAAATCTTTAAATATGTACGCCTGTCGCAAGTGAAACGTGATGACAAAGTGCTTGGATACAGAGTGAGCCCTGGGCAATCTCCTGAGTTGTTTGAGTCGGTAGGGCTACAAGATGGCGATGTCGCAATCGCGTTAAACGGTCAGGATTTAACGGACCCGGACGCCATGAATAAGATTTTTCAGTCAGTCTCTGAGTTAACCGAAATGAACTTAACAGTCGAAAGAGACGGGCAATCCCATGACATTTATATCCAATTTTAGACAGACTGATGCATGAGCATGAGTTTAGGGAGTAAGACGTGAAGCATTGGTTAAACAAAACGACGTGGTTATTGATGGGTGGCTTGTTGTCATCGCCGTTAGTCATGGCAAACGATTTTAGTGCCAGCTTTAAAGGCACTGATATTCAAGAATTCATCAATATCGTGGGCCGTAATCTTGAAAAAACAATCATTGTTGATCCTTCAGTTCGGGGGAAGGTTGATGTCCGCAGCTATGACACGCTTAATGAAGAGCAATACTACAGCTTCTTTTTGAATGTATTGGAAGTGTATGGTTTTGCCGTGGTGGAGATGGACAACGGTGTGCTCAAAGTGATCAAGTCGAAAGATGCCAAAACGTCTGCGATTCCTGTGGTTGGCGATGAAGGAAAAGAGAACGGTGATAGCGTGATCACGCGCGTTGTTGCGGTGCGGAATGTTTCGGTACGAGAGCTTTCACCTTTGCTACGCCAGTTGATCGATAACGCAGGAGCGGGCAACGTAGTGCATTATGATCCGGCGAACATCATTTTGATTACAGGTCGTGCTGCGGTCGTCAACCGTTTAGCCGATATCATCAAACGAGTTGACCAAGCCGGTGACAAAGACATTGAGGTTGTGGAACTAAGTAATGCATCTGCCGCTGAAATGGTGCGTATTGTGGAGGCATTAAACAAAACTACGGATGCTAAAAATACCCCAGAGTTTTTGCAGCCTAAGCTGGTGGCCGATGATCGTACCAATTCGATTTTGATCTCAGGTGATCCTAAAGTCCGTGAACGCCTAAAGCGATTGATCACTCAGCTTGATGTCGAGATGGCAACCAGAGGTAATAACCGCGTCATTTATCTTAAGAATGCGAAAGCGGAAGATTTGGTTGATGTGTTGAAAGGGGTGTCTGACAACTTGCAGGCTGAAAAACAGTCTGGGCAAAAAACAGGGCAAAGTTCACAACGCACCGAAGTGATGATTTCAGCACATGCACCGACCAATTCCTTAATTGTTACCGCTCCGCAAGACATCATGAAAGAGCTAGAAGATGTGGTTGCGCAGTTGGATATTCGTCGCGCTCAGGTATTGATTGAAGCGCTGATTGTTGAAATGGCCGAAGGGGATGGCATCAACTTAGGCGTGCAATGGGGCTCACTCGATAACGGCTCTGTAATTCAGTATGGCAACGCGGGCGCGCCAATCGGTAAGGTAATGATTGGTTTAGAAGAAGCCAAAGATAGCGTTGAGAAAAAACCGATTCGAGATAGCTCAACAGGCGAAATAAAATACTACGAAGAAACAACGAAGAAAGGGGATTACTCTACTTTGGCGTCAGCGCTCGGTGCGGTCAATGGTGCAGCCATGAGCTTAGTGATGGGCGACTGGACGGCCCTTATCAGCGCTGTGTCGAGTGACTCCAACTCGAACATCTTGTCATCACCGAGTATTACGGTGATGGATAATGAAGAAGCCTCCTTCATCGTGGGCGAAGAGGTGCCTGTTTTGACGGGTTCGAGCGCGGGCGCAAATAACGATAATCCTTTCCAAACCGTAGAACGCAAAGAGGTCGGTATCAAGCTGAAAGTGGTACCACAAATCAACGAAGGCGACTCAGTTCAATTGAAAATTGAGCAGGAGGTATCCAACGTATTAGGAGCGAATGGTGCCGTCGATGTCCGTTTTGCAAAGCGTCAATTAAACACATCGGTCATCATTCAAGACGGGCAAATGTTAGTTCTGGGGGGGTTGATTGATGAGCGCGCGGTCGAAAGTGAATCCAAAGTCCCACTATTAGGCGATATACCGGTTTTAGGCTATTTGTTCAAATCGACCAGTACCCAAGTTGAGAAGAAAAACCTGATGGTCTTTATTAAGCCGACCATCATTCGTGATGGCATGACGGCCGATGGCATCACTCAGCGTAAGTACAACTACATTCGTGCAGAGCAGCTTTATAACGCTGATCGCGGTTTGAAGTTGATGGCGAACGACAATATTCCTGTGCTGCCTAAGTTTGGTGATGACCGTACTCATTCTGCGGAAGTACAAGCCTTTATCGAACAAATGGAAAAACAGCAATGACCGAAGTTTTGTCGCAACCTCACTACCGTCGTTTACCGTTTAGCTTTGCCAATCGTTTTAAATTGGTATTAGAGCTGGTAGAAGACAACGAGCTGCCGACGTTATTTTATGTCGCTCCGCTGGCTATCGAATCATTAGTCGAAGTGAAACGAGTCGTGAAACAGCCGCTCAACTTGGTTGAAATTTCACTGGCCGAATTTGAAAGTAAGTTGACTCAAGCTTACCAACGAGACTCGTCAGAAGCGCGACAATTAATGGAAGATATCGGTGCTGACAGTGATGATTTCTTCTCATTAGCCGAAGAGCTGCCGCAAAATGAAGATTTGTTAGAGTCAGAAAACGATGCGCCCATCATCAAATTGATCAACGCCATGCTTGGCGAAGCGATCAAAGAGGGCGCGTCGGATATTCACATTGAAACCTTTGAGAAAATCTTGTCGATTCGTTTTCGTGTCGATGGGGTACTGCGTGAAGTGTTAGCGCCGAGTCGTAAATTAGCGCCGTTGCTGGTTTCACGCGTCAAAGTAATGGCTAAGCTTGATATCGCTGAAAAACGTGTACCACAAGATGGACGCATTTCATTACGCATTGGCGGCCGAGCGGTCGATGTTCGCGTGTCAACCATGCCTTCGTCTCACGGTGAGCGTGTGGTGATGCGTTTGCTAGATAAAAACGCTACGCGCTTAGATCTGCACAGTCTAGGAATGACGGCAGCCAACCACGAAAGCTTCCGTCAATTAATCAAACGACCGCATGGCATTATTTTGGTGACGGGCCCAACCGGTTCAGGAAAATCCACCACCCTGTACGCTGGCCTGCAAGAACTCAACAGCAACGAGCGTAATATTTTAACCGTGGAAGACCCGATTGAGTTCGATATTGATGGTATCGGCCAAACTCAAGTCAATCCTAAAGTGGACATGACTTTCGCGCGAGGATTACGTGCTATTTTGCGTCAAGACCCGGATGTGGTCATGGTTGGGGAAATTCGTGATTTAGAAACCGCGCAGATTGCGGTGCAAGCGTCTTTAACCGGACACTTGGTGATGTCGACGTTGCACACCAATACCGCCATCGGTGCGATAACACGTTTGCGCGATATGGGAATTGAACCCTTTTTGATCTCATCATCGCTGCTTGGCGTATTGGCACAACGCTTAGTGCGTACCTTATGTCCAGATTGCAAAGAGGCCTACCAAGCAGACAATGAGCAGAAAAAACTGTTCAATTGTAAGAAAAAAGAGTCGCTGACACTGTATCGTCCGAAGGGCTGTGACAAATGCAATCACAAAGGGTATCGAGGCCGAACGGGTATACATGAATTGTTGCTGATTGATGATGAGGTACAAGCCTTAATTCATAGCGAAGCCGGAGAGCAAGCAATTGAAAAAGCGGTGCGGGCGAAAACACCGAGCATTCGTGATGACGGGCTTGATAAAGTGCTGAAAGGCATTACCTCACTTGAAGAAGTGATGCGAGTGACGAAGGAAGCATAATGGCGGCATTTGAATATAAAGCGCTCGACGCCAAAGGCAAACAAAAAAAGGGTGTTATTGAGGGGGACCATGCTCGGCAGGTTCGCCAGCGCTTAAAAGAGCAAGGGCTTATACCGATTGAACTCATTGAGACGCAAGCGAAAGCGGCTCAGCGTGAGCAATCGCCTTTGAGTTTTAAGCGCGGTATCAGTACACCGGATTTAGCGCTCATTACTCGCCAGTTATCCACTTTAGTGCAGTCAGGCATGCCATTAGAAGAGTGTTTGAAAGCGGTATCTGAACAATCGGAAAAGCCGCGTATTCGCACCATGTTGGCCGCTGTTCGTTCCAAAGTGACCGAGGGTTATACCTTGTCAGACAGCTTGGGTGATTATCCACATATCTTTGATGACCTGTTTCGTTCGATGGTTGAAGCGGGCGAAAAATCTGGTCATTTGGATTCGGTGCTTGAGCGTTTAGCGGACTATGCTGAGAATCGCCAAAAAATGCGTTCCAAGTTACAACAAGCGATGATTTATCCAGTGGTGTTGGTGGTGTTCGCGGTGTGTATTGTGGCTTTTTTGCTGGCGGCTGTGGTGCCTAAAATCGTCGGACAATTTGTCCAAATGGGGCAAGAATTACCGAAGTCGACTCAATTTCTACTCTCCTCAAGTGATTTTATCCAGCATTGGGGTGTCCAATTGCTGGTGCTATTGGTGATCTTGATTTATCTCGTCCGATGGTTGCTAAGCAAGCCGAATTTGCGGTTGAAGTGGGATAAAAAAATCATCGGCATGCCGTTGATTGGCAAAATCACTCGCGGTCTCAATACTGCGCGTTTTGCGCGAACTTTGTCTATTTGTACCTCCAGTGCGATTCCTATTTTGGATGGGATGCGTGTGGCGGTGGATGTGATGTCCAATAAATACGTTAAGCAACAAGTGTTGTTGGCGGCTGACAATGTTCGCGAAGGGTCGAGCTTGCGTAAAGCGCTTGAGCAAACCAAGTTATTTCCACCGATGATGCTGCATATGATCGCCAGTGGTGAACAAAGTGGTGAGCTCGAAAGTATGCTGACGCGCTCGGCCGATAACCAAGACGCGAGTTTTGAATCGACGGTCAACATCGCATTAGGTATTTTTACCCCGGCGCTGATTGCATTAATGGCTGGGTTGGTACTGTTTATCGTGATGGCGACCTTGATGCCGATTTTAGAAATGAATAATTTAATGAGTCGTTGAT
>NZ_NDIO01000246.1:0-5956 GCF_002241085.1 Vibrio sp. V03_P4A6T147 | reverse complement strand
AATAGGTATTTTCAGTGATTAAGTTATGCTTATTAAGCAAGCGATACATAGTAGCTCTAGATACACCTAGCTCTTTGGCGGCCATTGATACTTGACCTGAGTTGGATTCTAGAACCAGTAATAGCGCATCTCGCTCTGAACGCTCACGAATACTTTTTAGGCTGCGCTTACCATCACTGCGTTTTGGTAAGTCGAGTTGCAATTCATCCAACATGACTGAATCGGACATCAGCACCACACGTTTGATCTGATTCATCAGCTCACGAACGTTACCCGGCCAGTGATAACGAGCCAATGAGCGCGCCGCTTCTTCAGTAAAACTGCGCGCCTGCGCGTTAAACTCTTTTGAATACTCCTGCAAGAAGTGTCGTGCCAGTAAAGCAATATCACCCGCCCGCTCTTTTAAGCTCGGGACATTAATACGCAATACGTTGATATAGTGGTACAGCTCTTCGTTAAAATTGCCATCAATCAGCGCTTTTTCAATATCGGAAGAGTTGGCGGCCAAAATACGCACATCCACCTCTTTGACACCCATTGAAGTTTCTATCGTTCCTTCTTGCAGGAAGCGCAAGAGGTTAGCTTGTTGGCTTTTAGGTAGCGTGAGAATATCTTTGAGTAGGATCGTCCCACCATCTGCCCGCTCCAATAATGAAGTTTGAGATGAGTCTTCACAACCAATACCGAATAGCTCACATTCAAAGCGGCTCTCCGATAAAGCTCGGCAATTCACTGAAATAAAAGGTTTTTGTGCGCGAGACGAGGTTTTGTGTACCGCTCTCGCGACCGTCTCTTTGCCCGTTCCATTTTCCCCATAAATGAGGATACTGACATCTGTAGGGCCGATGCGTTTGATCTGATCACGCAAGCGCTTCATGGGAGTGGACTCACCAATTAAACCAATATCCCCTGTTGCTCCATAATGTGGCCATACTTTTTTCTCTAACTTAAGCATTCCAAGTTGGTGTCCAATGGTGCTCAGTAGCTGCGCATCGGGAATCGGCGCCGTAAAAAAGTCGATACAAAAGTTAACAATGAATTGGCAAATCGTATCCGAGCTCAACTGTGATTCGCGAATGAACGCCAACCAACGTACTTGTTTATGGTTGCTGACCAAATTTGCAATGCCATTGAGGCTGAATTCATCATGGCTCAAATCAACAATACCAATGCATGGGCCTGTTTCTGCAAACAAGGCATCCGCTTTACGTAAATCTGCGCATTGTGTACAACGCCAACCAACCTGTTCAAGTACAGATAACCAAGGCTCGTATGTCCCACCAACGACGACAAGCGAACCAGGGACAGAATCCATTCGGAATTGAGTGCCCATCTATTATTCCTTATCTTTAAATTTATATGCAGTGCTACTTTTGGCACATTAAACGGCTGTTACATTAACGAGACTTGGCGCTGTAGTCTGTCTCAATCATAAGACTAGACAACAAATAAGCGCTTTGCCATTTAATATAGGGAACTATTTCATAATCCTTTCGAAATTTTTGTCTGTTAGCCCACGCTAGTGAACAAAACTTTTCAGACTAATGCAAAAAAAAACCGCCTATTTAGGCGGTTTATCGGAACGAAAGTAGCAATTACTGCTGTGGGCGCATCGCAGGGAATAGGATAACGTCACGAATCGTATGGGTGTTGGTGAGTAACATCACCAAACGGTCAATACCAATGCCTTGACCCGCCGTTGGTGGGAGACCGTGCTCTAACGCAACAACATAATCAGCATCGTAGAACATGGCTTCATCGTCGCCAGCATCTTTGGCATTCACTTGCGCTAAGAAGCGCTCGTCTTGATCTTGAGCATCATTAAGCTCAGAGAAGCCATTGGCGACTTCACGACCACCGATGAAGAACTCAAAACGGTCAGTGAAGAATGGGTTGTTATCGCTACGACGCGCCAATGGTGAAATATCCGCAGGGTATCCAGTGATGAAAGTCGGTTGCATCAACTTAGGTTCAGCCGTTTCACCGAATATCTCTTCAAGAAGTTGGCCACAAGTCCAGAAAGGTTCAACGTCTACATGAACTGATTTCGCGATAGATACCATGAGCTCACGGTTTTGCAGATCCTGTTCAGTTAACGCTTGGATTTGAGCGTGCTCTGGGTTGTAGTGTTTGATGGCTTCAAACATACTCATGCGAGCATATTGACCACCAAATTCTACCGTTTCATCACCATAAGGCATTGAAGTCGAACCTAAAACTTCCTGTGCCACAGTGCTTAATAACTCCTCGGTAAAGTCCATCAGATCATTGTAATCTGCGTACGCCATATAGAATTCCATCATAGTAAATTCAGGGTTATGGCGAGGAGAAAGACCTTCGTTACGGAAGTTACGGTTGATTTCAAACACGCGATCAAAGCCACCCACAACTAAACGCTTAAGGTAAAGCTCAGGTGCGATACGCAAGTACATTGGCATGTCGAGCGCATTGTGGTGAGTGATGAATGGACGCGCACTAGCACCGCCAGGGATCACATGCATCATTGGCGTTTCTACTTCCATGAACTGTTTTGAGATCATGAAGTTACGAATTGCAGTCATTACTTTAGAGCGAACAATGAACGCATTACGTGAACTTTCATTAACAATCAAATCCACATAACGTTGGCGATAGCGCATCTCTTGGTCAGTCAAACCGTGGAACTTCTCCGGTAACGGACGAAGTGCCTTTGTCAGCAATTCGTACTCTTCCATATTAACGTAGAGATCGCCTTTGCCAGATTTGTGCAACGCACCTTTCACGCCGATGATGTCACCAATGTCTAGACCTTGGTATTTTTCCTTGAGCTCAGTTTGAACCTCTTTTGAAGCATAAGCTTGAATACGACCAGAGGTTTCTTGAATAACAAGGAAAGGGCCACGTTTCGCCATGATACGACCTGCAATCGCCACAACATGGTTTAAGGCTTCTAACTCTTCTTTGCTCTTTTCACCGAATTGCTGTTGAAGATCGCCCGCAAGGCTGTCACGACGAAAGTCATTTGGGTGGCCATTCGCTTTACAGCTCTTACGGATGTGATCCAGCTTGCTGCGACGCTCTGCGATGAGTTTGTTCTCTTCTTGCGCAATTTGCTCTTGATTCATTTCGTTTTGAACAGCATCAGTCATTTTACATGTACCTTATATGTCGGTAAAAAAGCATTAAAGGCCTGATTTCAGGCTTGCTTCAATAAATTTGTCTAAATCACCATCTAATACCGCTTGGGTATTGCGGTTTTCAACGCCAGTGCGTAAGTCTTTGATTCGGGAGTCATCCAATACATAAGATCGGATTTGGCTTCCCCAGCCAATGTCAGATTTCGCATCTTCATTGGCTTGCTTTTCTGCGTTCTGCTTTTGTAACTCAAGTTCAAACAGTTTTGCACGCAATTGTTTCATCGCTTGGTCTTTGTTTTTATGCTGCGAACGATCGTTTTGGCATTGAACAACGGTATTGGTTGGAATGTGCGTAATACGGACCGCCGATTCGGTGGTGTTAACGTGCTGACCACCCGCTCCCGAAGCGCGATAAACATCGATACGAAGATCGGCTGGGTTGATGTCGATAGCAATATTTTCATCAATCTCAGGATAGATAAACGCAGAGGCAAAAGAGGTATGGCGGCGGCCACTCGAATCAAATGGGGATTTACGAACCAAGCGGTGTACGCCAGTTTCGGTGCGCAGCCAACCATAAGCGTAATCACCGATAATGCGCACGGTTGCGCCTTTTAGGCCAGCAACATCACCTTCAGACACTTCAATCACTTCAGTCTTAAAGCCTTTCGCTTCTGCCCAACGTAAATACATGCGTAGCAGGATTGATGTCCAGTCTTGAGCCTCGGTGCCGCCCGAACCAGACTGCAGATCAATATAGCAATCTGAAGAATCGTGATCGCCAGAGAACATACGGCGAAACTCAAGCTGTTCAAGCTTAGTTTCCAGCTCATCCAGTTCAGGGCCAATTTCATCGAAGGTTTCTTGGTCTTCTGCTTCAATAGCCAGTTCCAGTAGTCCTTCCACATCATCCACACCTTGATCTAACTGATCAATGGTATCGACAATGGCTTCGAGCGAAGCGCGTTCTTTACCTAGCGCTTGTGCACGCTCAGGTTCGTTCCAGACGTTGGGTTGCTCGAGTTCTGCATTCACTTCTTCTAAACGCTCTTTCTTAGCGTCGTAGTCAAAGATACCCCCTCAGGATATTTGTGCGCTCTGACACATCCTGAAGACGGTTTTTAATAGGATTGATTTCAAACATGTTTGCTCAACATTTATGAGTAGAATTTAACCGAAGAATTCTACTTAAAAATGTGACGAAGATACAGGAAAAATTCGTTTGATCTCTTGGAATAAAAGCTGGCGCACGCCTAAAAAAAGAGGCTGAACAATCGTGTTCAGCCTCTTTAATGCTTACGGGTAAAAACGCGATTATGCCGCTTCTTTAACCACACTTTGTTGAACGGTAGTTGCAATAAAGAACATGCAAATCATCGCAGCAAGTGTCGGAAGCAACCACCCCATGCCGACCTCAAACAGTGGCAGCATATTGAACGCAGACACATCAACGCCAGCGACTTTTGCCGCGTCGATCAACGCAAAAAGAAAAGAGACAAGTAGCACCACACGGTATGCCACTGCTGGGTTTGGTAGTTTCCCTCTCAAGAAGGTCAACATAATCAAGGCAATCGCAACTGGATAAAGCGCATACAGTGCGGGGATAGAAAGAGTGATCAATTGCGATAAACCAACGTTTGCCACGATAGCGCAAGCAACACCAATAATGATCACCCAAGATTTATACGCAATTGGAGTCAATGTGCAAAAGTAATCTGAACATGCTGAAATCAAACCAATTGCCGTGGTTAGGCAGGCTAGTAGCACGATGACAGAAAGCACGATCTGCCCATAAGGGCCAAACAGCGCTTGCACATATTGGCTAAGCACCGCACCGCCATTTTCTGCACCAAAAGCGACCACAGAGCTTGTCGCGCCAAGATAAAACAGTGAAATATAGACAAAAGCTAAACCAACCGCCGCAATGCACGCCGCGCTGATTAAATACTTTGTGGTTGCCGCGCGCTCAGTAATGCCTTTGCTACGCAGTGCATCGACAATTAACATCCCAAACATCAGTGCGCCAAACGTATCCATGGTGTTGTAGCCTTCAAGGAAACCTTTCGTCAACGGCTGAGTCAGGTATTCGCCTTGTGCAGTCACCATCTCACCTTGCGGGTCAACAAAAACCGCAACGGCTAAAATAATTAATCCAACAAATAGAGCAGGAGTTAGCACTTTACCAATGATGTCAATGAGCCGACCTTGAGACCAGGCAAAAAACATCGCAATCACAAAAAAGAGAATCGAAAATAGTGTCAAATGCGATTGTTGCGCATCAATGAAAAATGGTTTCACTGCCATTTCATACGCCACAAGGCCGGTACGCGGTGCTGCAAAGGCAGGACCAATGATGATAAAGATCATCACTGCCATGATAGTTGCAGCTTGTTTAGGCAGATCTTTGGTTAAATGCTCCCAAGAACCACCCGCGACAGCAATCGCAATAATCGTCATCAATGGTAAACCGACAGCGGTAATAAGGAAGCCTGTCATGGCTGGCAGTAAATGCTCTCCAGCAAGTTGGCCAGCGATTGGCGGAAAGATGATGTTACCAGCACCCAAGAAAAACGCGAAAAGCATAAAGCCGACCGCGATAATATCTGTTAGTTTTAACGTCTGCTTCACAGATAACCCTTAATTATTATTTGATAAATGTTGTGTATGCATTGTTGATGAGGTTGAAACCGCATCTAAATCTAAAAATTAAGGGCGAATAATGACGAAACACTCAAGACTTCGCAAGGCAAAGCAAAAAACGCTACATTAATTTATAATGTCGGTAAAAAACCAGTTTAAAACTCTAAATGTTAAAAAATAGAAAGAATGATGTGTTGATC